>JAJPJC010000228.1 GCA_021324445.1 Isosphaeraceae bacterium | reverse complement strand
CGCGGCGCCCCCCTTTTTGGGCCGGGGGCCGGCTGACGCGGGCCTGCACCTCGTCGAGCTGGACGGCCGGCGGGGCCACGTCGATCCGCTCCCGCTGCCGCTCGTGGCAGTCGGCGGCCCGGCGGCCGGCTCGCTCCAACAGCCGCGCCACGGTGCGGGAGTCGACCTCGCAGATATCCGCCGCGGCCTCGATCGAGCAGCCGTGCCCCAGGCACTTGACGATGCGGACGACGGTCTCCTCGGGGAGCTTGGTGTACCGCGGCAACGTCCCCTGGCGCTCGCTGAAGCGATGGCCGCAGGAGGAGCAATACAGGCGGCGGATGCGACGGGCCTTGCCGATCCATTCGGCCACGCTGAGCTTGCCGGCGCCGAAGCGGTTGAAGTCGCAGCAGTCGGGGTTGGGGCAGGCCAGGCCGGCCAGAGCGGGATCAGCTCGTCCGGTAGTCGCCCGCGATGGTGTGGACGTTCGAGCCAGAGCGCGTCTCCTCGCCCGGGGGGGCTGGCAGAGGAATCTCGAGCTAACGGACCCACTTCCACCGTAAATCCCCCGTGTTTCTTTGCCAACATCGTGCGGGACGACCCACGGTGCGCGACGCGGAGGAAATGGCGGGATTGGCGGAGCAACTGGGCCGCTCCTTCGAGGCCAAGGCCCTCTGGGCCGTGGCGCTGGCGGCCGACCCGGACCGCGAGGACTTCGGGGCCGCGCTGGCTCGCTGGGAGCACGCCGCGACAGCCGTCGCCGATGCGGGGCAGACCCTGGCCGACATCCTCGCTGGGGAGCTCGATGCCGCGGCCGCCCGCCGCCTTCGTTTCACTCCCGCGTCGGCTCATGGTGACTCCTCCGCTCCCATCCCGTCGTCCGCAACGACCCCGGCCACTTCAACTCCGTGACAGCCCGATCGCGTGGAGTTCCGCCCCGCGCGTCGCAGAGGCGGAAGGGAGGGATACCCCGAAATCAGGGAATGGTCTTCCAGAGGAAGTGGCCGATCAGGAGCCCGGCGAGGAACGACATCGCGATCCCGGCCAGGACGAAGAGCGACCAGGCGAGCACCACCGAGGCCGGCAAGACGACCTCGCGGACGCGGCGGACCTCGGCCCCTGGGGGCAGGATGCTCGGCGGCTCGATCTCGATCGGCGGGATGTCCTCGGTCGGTTGCGATGCCGGGATCGGGGGTGGGGGTGGTGACTCGACCGGGGCCGGGCCCACGGCTGTGGCAGCCGGCCAGAACCCCGGGTCCGGTGCGGAGCGGAGCCGGCTCGATTCCTCCGGCGGCGGGGACAGCGGTGGCTCGGAACCCGGCCACGGTGCGGAGAACGGCCCCGGGCCGGCCGGCGCGGGGGGCTCGCGCGTCAGGGTCTCGAAGAACTCGGCCTCGACCCGCAAGTCCTCGGGCCGCAGGTCGGCCACCTCCGGAGGGATCCCGGTGTCAATCCCCTCCAGGAAGGAAGGCGGGGCTTGCGACGGCGGCGCCTGGGCGGTCGGCTTCGGCGCGGGCGATCGCACCGCCGCCGCGCCGGGACCGGGAGCCCCGTCCTCCGCCTCCGGACTGGGGATCAGCAATTCGGCCTTGCACTTGGGACACGCCACGATGGCGCCGGCCTTGCTCGGCGGCACGCCCAGGAGCTGGTTGCATCGATAACAGCGGACCTTGATCCGTTCGGCCGTCATGACTGCATTCCCTCTCGGCTTGACCCGCCCAGCGGCGCTGCCACAATAAAGGGTTAAGCGGCGAGAGGATCGCGTCAAGAGGCTGCCGTCCCTCCCCTCGACCGCCGGCGCGGGGACCAGAGCGGGCACGAGCACAAGGGAGCACGGCATGGCGAGGGATCCTGCATTCCCGTGGCGGCTGAGGAGCGGTCTGGTCCTCGGCGCCTGGGTGCTGGTCGGGGCCTGGGCCCCGTGCCAGGGCGACACCGTCTTCCTCAAGAACGGGCTGGTCTTCATCAGCCAGGGGACGCCCGACAAGGACAACTCGCTGGTCTACATCTGGGATGGGTTGAAGCGGGTCGTGGTCCGCGACTCGAAGATCGACAAGACCGTGGCGGACAACGCGCTGCGGACCGGGGAGCGGTTCACGTTGGTCCAGCCGATCGTCGTCCTCGGCGGCTCGATGCCCAAGGAGGTCCTCAGTGTGGAGGCCGGGCCGTGGGATGAGCGCGGCCGGCGGCGGTTCCGCTACCTCGGCTCGAAATCGGCCCGGCCGCTGAGCATGGAGCAGGCGATCATCGAGATCGGTCCGCACATCGTGCGGTATCGGGGGGTCGACGGCTTCTGGTGGCCCGGCCTGGTGGAGACCAACCAGGTTCCCCGCCCGGTGATGATGGCGCTGCTGGGCCGGGTCGAGCAGAGCAACGCCGGCGAGCGCGAGCGGGTGGTCCGATTCCTGATGGATGCCGGCTGGTATCCCGAGGCCAAGCAGGAGCTCGAGCGCCTGATCAAGGACTTCCCGGGGACCGATCTGAGCGAGCGCGCCGCAGGCGCGCGGGTCTTCATCATCCAGGCCGAGGCCACCCGGCGGCGGTCCGAGATCGACCAGCGGCGCAAGGCGCAGCAGGAGCAGGCCGTGGCCCGGCTGCTCAAGACCTTCCAGGACAAGGAGATTAGCACGGAGCTTCAACTGGAGGTCCGCGAGCTCGAGCGCCGCGACGCGCAGCAGCGCGCCGCGGACAAAGCCCTGGCGATCGAATTGCGCGCCCTGTCGGATCGGCTCCCGAGCCGTGCGCGGGCGCCGTGGCAGAAACGGCTGGTCGAGGTTCTTCAGGCGATCGACGAGGCGCCCGATGCCGTTCGCGGGCGGTTCGCCGCCTGGCAGAAGGCCAAGACCGATGCGGCCTTGACCGCCGAGGGACGGTTCGCGCTGGCGATGTCGGGCTACGTGGTCGGTCACGACGCGGCCGTGCCCGACCTGGCCGGTGCCGAGGCGCTGTGGCAGGCACGGGATGGGGCGCGCGCCTATCTCGCCGGTGGTGAACTGGCGGAGCGCAGCAGCTCGGCGGCCCAGCTCGAGGGTCTGGCCTGGCCCACCGCCGCGGGCATTCCCGATCCGGTCCATCGCCTCGAGCTGCTGACCCGGCTCGTCCAGCTCATGCCCCCGCCCCGCCACGACGGCCAGGAAGCTCCCGGCAAGACGATCCTGCACCGCGTGCTCGAGGATCAGAACGCCGAACCGACCGAGTATGCCGTGCGGCTCCCACCGGAGTATCATCCGCTGCGGTACTACCCCACGCTGATCGTGCTCCATTCCGGCAACGGGCCGGCCGCCGCGATCGACGAGTGGGCGGCCGAGGCCGACCGCCATGGCTATGTCCTGGTCGCCCCCGAGTATAACCTGCGGGGCCAGCCGCACGATTACCGGTACACCACCAGCGAGCACGCGGCCGTCGAGCTGGCCCTGCGCGACGCCCGCAAGCGCTACGCCATCGACAGCGACCGGGTCTTCGTCGCCGGCCAGCTCATCGGCGGCAACATGGCCTGGGATTATGCCCTGGCTCATCCCGACCTGTTCGCAGGCGTGGTGGTCATCTCGGGCCTGCCGGCGAAGTACGTGCCGAAGTACCTGCCGCACCACGAGCGCCTGCCGCTGTTCTACGTCATCGGGGACCTCGCCCCGGCGGCCAATGAGGTCGTCTTCAGCCGCTACGTGAAACCGGCGATCCAGAAGACCTGGGACATCCTCTACGTGGAATACTTCCGCCGCGGCCTGGAGACCTTCCCCGAGGAAATCCCCCGGGCCTTCGATTGGATGGACCGCCACCACCGCGACCCCTATCCCAAGGCGTTCAAGGCCGTCTCGGCGCGCACCTCCGACGATCGCTTCTACGGCGTCGTCATCCGGGAGTTCAAGCCGGGATTCACCACCGCGCCGGAGGCCGCCGACATCCTCGGGCAGAACCTCAATCCGGCCGAGATCAAGATGAGCTCCAGCAGCCTGAGCAACCTCATCCGGCTGGACGTCAAGGGAGTCCGTCGGCTCGACGTCTGGCTCAGTCCCAAGCTCATCGACTTCAAGCGGAAGCCGGAGATCCGGATCAACGGCCGGAGCTACTTCAAAGGGCAGGTCAAGCTCGAGTTCGAGCCGATGCTCGAGGACCTCCGCATTCGGGGTGATCGGCGGCAGGTCTACTGGCACCGGGTCGCCGCCGAGTGAGCGGCCATCCGCTGTGTCAGCTCGTGAACCACGGATGAATGGGCGCAACCGAACCAGCCTCGGAACGGTCGACCGGCATGTGGACCACAGATTCACCACGAAATACCCGAAACGCACGAAAAAAGCGAATAAGGGTGAAGAATTCATCTCTTGATTTCCTTTCGTGTGTTTCGTGGATTTCGTGGTGAATACTTCCAGAGATTCTTCGAGGGAGCCCCCGGTGGCTGATCCGCAGACACCCGATTGGGTCCGCGACGCGGTCTTCTACCAGATCTTCCCCGACCGCTTCGCCCGGAGCGTGACGCTGCCCAAGCCCCGCCACCTGGACGAATGGGGCGCGCCGCCGACCTATCACGGCTACCAGGGGGGTGACCTGATCGGCGTGGTCGAGCATCTGGATTACCTCGTCGACCTGGGCATCAACGCGGTGTACTTCACGCCGATCTTCCAGTCGGCGTCGAACCATCGATATCACACGCACGATTACGAGAAGGTCGATCCCATGCTCGGGGGCAACCCCGCGCTGCGGCGGATGATCGATGAGGCTCACGCCCGGGGCATCCGCATCGTGCTGGACGGCGTGTTCAACCACGCCAGCCGCGGGTTCTTCCCCTTCCACGACATCCTGGAGAACGGCCCCAACTCGGCCTATCTCGACTGGTTCACGGTCAAGGCGTTTCCCCTCCATGCCTACGACGCCGAGAAGGCGCCCAATTACCAGGCCTGGTGGGGCCTGCCGGCGTTGCCGAAGTTCAATGTCGAGAGCCCGGACGTGCGGGAGTTTCTCTGGGGCATCGGCCGGAGCTGGATCGAGTTCGGCATCGACGGCTGGCGGCTGGACGTCCCCAGCGAGATCGACGACGACGAGTTCTGGCGTGAGTTTCGCCGGCGGGTGCGCGCGATCAACCCGGAGGCCTATATCGTGGGCGAGGTCTGGGGCGACGCGCCGCGGTGGCTCCAGGGAGACATGTGGGATGCCGTGATGAACTACCAGTTCACCCGGGCCTGCCTCGCCTTCTTCATCGGCGAGGATGTCAACCGCGAGGAGCTCGGCAAGACGAGTCTCCACCCTCTGGGCCCGACCGGGGCCGAGGCCTTCCGCCGCGCGATCGAGCGGCTGATCGGATTCTATCATCCTCACGTCACCGCCGTGATGCTCAACTTGCTGGGCAGCCATGACACGGCGCGGTTCGCCAGCCTGGCCCACGGCGACGTCTCGGCACTGCGGCTGGCGACCTTGTTCCAGATGACCTATCCCGGCGCGCCCTCGATCTACTACGGCGACGAGATCGGGATGCTCGGCGGCCACGACCCGGCCAACCGCGGCGCGTTTCCCTGGCACAAGCCCGAGAGCTGGGACACGGACCTCCTGCACGAATTCCAGCGGCTGATCGCCCTGCGCCGCGGGCGGCCGGCGCTGCGCCGCGGCGGATTCCGGTTCCTCGAGGCCCAGGGCGACGTCATCGCCTATGCACGGCAACTGGGCGATGAGACGGTGGTCATCGCGATCAACGCCGGGCGCGGGCATCGCCGCGTCGACCTGGCGTTGCGCGACGTCCTGCCGGATGGAAGCATCCTCGAAGAGGTCTGGTCCGATCGAACGGTCCGCGTGGCGGGGGGTCTGCTGCGCGGGGTGGAGCTGAAGCCGCGTTCCGGTCTGGTGCTGGCGAGACCGGCCCCGAGCCCGCCATGAGTCTCTACCGCATGCCACCGGCCTGGCGGCTGCCGGAAGGGGTGGATGTGCCCCTGTGGCAGTACACGCATACGCCGCGGCTGGCGGCCGAGGAGGATGCCTATTTCGCCGACCACCCGCTGTTCCAGGCGGACACGCGCGCGCTGAATGACCGGTTCGTCGTGCCCGGGCGGCTGGTGGACCTCGGTTGCGGCACAGGGCGGCACGCGATCCGCTTCGCCAGCCGCGGGTTCGCCGTGGCCGCGGTCGACCTGTCCCGCGCGATGCTCGAACGGGTCGGCGCCAAGGCCCAGGACGCGGGGGTCCGGCTGCTGCGGGTCGAGGCCAACCTGTGCCGGCTGGGCTGCTTTCCTGATGGGGTATTCGACTACGCCCTGTCGATGTTCAGTACGCTGGGCATGATCCGGGGCCGTGCCGCCCGGTGCCGGGCGCTGGCGGAGGCTTGCCGGATCCTCCGCCCCGGAGGTCGACTCGCGCTGCACGCCCATAACCTCTGGCTCAATCTCCGCGACCGGCAGGGTCGGACCTGGCTGCTCAAGCAAGCCTGGCAGGCGATTCTCCCCCGCCAGGAACTGGGCGAGCGCCGGATGACCTACCGGGGCATCCCCGGCATGCGCGTGCATCTCTACCGATGGGCCGAGCTGCGGCGCGAGCTCCGTCGAGCCGGTTTCCGCATCGACGAAGTCTTGCCCCTCGACGAGGTCTCCTCCGAGCCAATCGCGGCGCCCTGGCTGGCCCATCCCCTTCGGGCCGGCGGGTGGATCGTCTTTGCATCCCGTTGAGAACGGCGGGGACATCGCCGCCGGAGGTTCGATCCTGGATCTCGACCTCGAGCTCGACACGCCCACCGGCAAGGTTGGGTCCGCGGCACCTCGGCGGCGGTGGCAGATGAGTGTCTGGACGTTCATGAAGCTCGTTCCCGCCCTGGGCTGCGCATTCGGATTATTCGCCCTGCTGGCGCGAGCAGCTCTGGACGCCCGTGAAGCGGCCCGACGTGCCCAGTGCGTCTGCAACCTCAAGCAGCTCGGGCTGGCTCTTCACAATTACCATCAGGCCTACAATGCGCTGCCGCCGACTTAGCTTGTCTTCTGCCCATTTCCGTAACTCTTTTAAGATCAATGACTTGCGGAAATAGTGATCGCGAGGACACTGAATTCCGTAATTCCTTGTGCTAATTGGGTT
>JAJPJC010000355.1 GCA_021324445.1 Isosphaeraceae bacterium | reverse complement strand
CGCTCTCCCAGGGGCTACCGCCCCTGGCTATTGACCACCGCCCCCATTCGGGGGCTCAGATACCCTTAGGAACAGACTCTAAGGACCGTCGCCCTTCCAGGGCGAGGCCATCCGCTCCGCGGGGCCTCCAGTCGGGCCGGCGGGAAACAGGGCTTGCTCGTCATTTTGTCCGAACGCTCGAAGAAAGGAAACGCCCCCGGGTCTTGCGATCCGGAGGCGTTTCCCGGTCAGGGAGCAGCGAACGTCGTGTGGGCTCGGAGGAGATCCGGCCCGCGAGGGGCGGGGCTCATTGCATCACGGCGGCGGCCGCCTTTCGGCCGAAGAGGGGGTAGCGGCTGTCGCCGGGATCGTAGGGTGGCAAGGTCGACAGCGGCACCGACTGACCTGAGGCGACCACGCTCTGGCCCGAAGGGATGATCGCCGGCTCGCAGTAGAACATGACCGGCACCTTCACGCACACCTCGACCGGCACCTGCTTGCGGATGGTGCGCGGGACGGAGACCGGCTCCATCGTGGTCACCTGCCGGCGGACCGTGACCGGGCAGCAGATCGTCCGCGTCTCGCAGACCTGGCGACAGACCTTCACCGGCACGCGGCGGATGCAGGGGACCGTCTGCATCTCGCAGTAGGTCACCGGCACCTGCTTGACGCACGTTTCGGTCACGGTCTCGCAGATCTTCTCGCAGACCCGCTTGACGCAGGGCTGAGCGACCATGCGGCAGGTGGTCACCGGCACCTGCTTGACGCAGGTCTGGCTCACCATGCGGCAGGTGGTCACCGGCACCTGCTTGACGCAGGTCTGGGGCACCATGCGGCAGGTGGTCACCGGCACCCGCTTGACGCAGGTCTGGGGCACCATGCGGGTGATCGTGCAGGGCACCTGCTTGGACAGGCATTCGCGCACGGTGTGCGTGACCGTGTACGGCACCTGCCGGACGCACTTCTCCCGAACGTACTGGGTGACCGTGTACTGCTCTTGCCGGTACTGGATCTTGGGGCACATCCTGGTGACGCAGACAGGCACGCGCCGCATCACGGTCCGGGGCTGGAGTGTGCAGTAGGTATAGGGGACCGTCTTGTAACAGGTCTCCTGGACCATCTGGCACGTGGTGACCGGCACTTGCTTGACGCACTCCTGCGCCACGTACTCGCAGATGGTCACCGGCACCTGCTTGACGCAGGTCTGGCTCACCATGCGGCAGGTCGTCACCGGGATCTGCTGGACGCACTCCTGCGCGACCATCTGGCACGTCGTCACGGGGACCTGCTCGCAGACCGTGTACGGGACCTTGCGGCAGACGGTCACCGGCACTTGCTTGCGAATCACCTGGGATTCGTAAACCGTGCACTCGACGTTCTCGACCACGGTCCGCGGGCAGCAGACCTGCCGCTCGCACCAGGTCCCGGGGCACTCGACCATGCAGCCGTTGACGCAGACCATCTTCCCCGGGACGAAATAGCGCTCGACCACCGTCTCGTTCACGGTGCGGCAGACCTGCTGCACGACCGTCCGCGGCACGCAGACCGTCTCGCAGACCTCGCGCGTGGTCGTCTCGTTGATGGTCTGGTAGCAGGTGCGGCTCACGGTCTTGTACGTCGTCGTCTGCACGGGGCGGCAGACCGTGTACCGGCATTCCTTCAGCACGGTCTCGCGCACCGGGCGGCAGACCGTGTAGGTGCAGGACCGCAGCTCAGTCCGCTGCACCGGCACGCGCACGGTGTAGCGGCACTCCTTCAGCACCGTCTGGCGCACCGGGCGGCAGACCGTGTAGGGCACCTGCTTGTACGCGCACTGCCGCACCGGCACCATCTCGGTGGCCGGCTGGCACTGCATGACCGTCTGCTGGACCGGCACCTGGACCGTGTACGGGACGCACCGCGTCTTGACGCACGGCACGGGCCGGCAGACCGTGTACACGCACGACTTGTAGCAAGTCTGCTGCACCGGCCGGCACACCGTATAGTTGACCGTCTTGAACACGGTTTGTTGCACCGGGCGGCAGACCGTGTAACAAACGTCCTTGTAACTGACCTCGCGCACCGGCCGGCAGACGGTGTAGGTGCAGGTCTTCAGCGTGGTCTCGCGCACCGGCCGGCAGACGGTGTACGTCCGAGTCTCCAGGTGCGTCTCCCGGACGGGCCGGCAGACGGTATAGGTCACGTCTTTCCAGACGGTCCGCGTGACCGGCCGCTGGACCGTGTAGGGAACCTCTCGGCAAATCGTGCGGTAGACCGGCCGCTGGACCGTGTAGGCTTCCTCGCGGACCTGGCACTCGACGATGTTGCGAACGTTGGTTATCGTCCGCGGCTGCATGACCGTCTCGCACACGGTCCGCACGCATGGGACGAGCTGCGTCTCGCAGACGGTCTCCTGCACGTTCTGGAGGACCGTCTGACGCTGGAGCTGATATTGGACGTGCCCGCAACACTCCTGGGGCACAGGACAGACTCGATGCGATGCACCACCCGCGTAACTCGCTCCCTGCGCCGGGTGCGCGGCCGCTCCCAGCCCGATTCCCAGGGCCAGGACGGCGACCGACAGCAGTTTTCTCAACATCGGACGCTCCACTTCAGACTCCCGACCTACTTCGGCGCTCATCGGTCCCGAACCCCAGAGGCTCCGCCTCCGGCCCGGTACCGCCAACTCACTGATAAACTTCGTCCCGAGCCGAGCGACCGCTTCAGGAAGATTCTCTAAATTTCCCAGTAGTCTTATTTCCCCAAAACGTAATGTTTGCCTAGATGTTGCGTCACTCCCGCAGGCTGCCTGCATTATGAGGACATCCCCTGAAGGGAACCGGACCGGAAGGGAGGGAGTCTCCGGCAGGGTTTGGCGGATCGGTGCGACCGGCGGCCGGTAGCCGGCAACCCGCCGGGACACGCCTCTTCCCGGCGGCTGAGGCATGGGATAGTCTGAGCGGAGCCGGTTGATCGAGCGGGGACGGGGAGTTTTTGGGGGATGGCGATGGCTGGCGTGCTGGAGCGATTCCGGATTGACGGCAAGGTCGCCCTGGTCACGGGCGGGTCGCGGGGCTTGGGCCGGGCGATCGCCGAGGCGTTGGCGACGGCCGGGGCGCGGGTGGCGGTCTCGGCGCGGCAGCTCGAGAGTGCCCGGCGGGCCGCCGATGCGGTCGCTGCGGCGTCGGGACAGACCGCGCTGGGTCTGGCCGCCGACGTGACGGTTCGATCCGAGGTCGAGGCGATGGTGGGCCAGATCCTGAAGGAGTTCGGGCGGCTGGACATCCTGGTCAACAACGCGGGCATCAACATTCGCGGGCCGATCGAGCAGCTCAGCGAGGCCGATTGGGACGCGGTGGTCGACACGAACTTGAAGGGTCCCTGGCTCTGCTGTCGGGCCGTCGCCGAGCCGATGAAGGCGCAAGGGTGGGGCCGGGTGATCAACGTGTCGAGCATGCTGGGCGAGATCGCGCTGCCGGGACGCTCGCCGTATGCCGCGAGCAAGGGGGGACTGACGCTCTTGACCAAGACCCTGGCCCTGGAGTGGGCCCCGCACGGGATCAACGTCAACGCGTTGTGCCCGGGCCCGTTCGCCACCGAGATCAACACGCCACTGTTGAACGACCCGGCGGCCCGGGCCCAGATGGAAGCCAACGTGCCGCTGGCCCGCTGGGGCGATCCGGCCGAGCTGGGCCCGGCCGCTGTCTTCCTGGCCTCGGACGCCTCCAGCTTCATGACGGGGGCGACCCTCTTCATCGATGGCGGCTATACGGCCAGGTAGTCCGTTGTCCGTTGTTCGCTTCGCGGGCTGAGGAGTGTGGGGGTGGAAGATCGAGGCCCTCGAGAGCCAGGGGAGTCGTGGCGATGGCAGCCGACCAGCAACGGACAACGGACAACGGACAACGGACAACGGACCAGATGTTGTGGATCCCCCGGGGGTTCCGCGCGTCGGCAGTCCAGGCGGGGCTCAAGCCGTCGGGGGCCCTGGACCTGGCGGTCCTGGCGGCCGGCGGACCCGCGGCGGCGGCCGGCACGTTCACCACCAACCGGATTTGCGCCGCCCCGGTGAAGTGGTCGCGGGAGCATTTGCCCGCCGAGGACATCCGCGCCGTGGTGATCAATGCCGGCAACGCCAACGCCGCCACGGGTGAGGAAGGGCTCGCCAATGCCGAGCGGACCGCCGCGCGTGCTGCCGCCCTCCTGACCTGCCGGCCGGAGCAGGTGCTCGTCGCTTCGACCGGCGTCATCGGGCATCAGCTTCCGATGGACCGACTGGAGGCCGGCCTGGAGCAAGCGGTGGCCCGGCTCGCCGCGGATCCGCAGGCGTTCCGCACGGCGGCCACGGCCATCATGACCACCGACACCCGGCCCAAGCTGATCAGCGATCGCCGGGAGATCGCCGGCCGCGTCGTCACGCTCCTGGGACTGGCCAAGGGCGCCGCCATGATCGGCCCGCGCATGGCGACCATGCTCGCGTTCCTCCTGACCGACGCACCGCTCTGGGCCAACGACCTCCGCGACATCCTGGTCGATGCCGTCGACCGGTCGTTCCACTGCCTGTCGGTCGAGGGCCATACCAGTACCAATGACACAGTCTTGCTGCTCTCCAGCACGGCCGCCGCCGAGCCGATCCTCCGGGGCGAGGAGGAGCTGACGCCCTTCGTCGAGATGGTCGGTTTCGCGTGTCAGGCCCTGGCGCAGCAGATAGCCGGCGATGGCGAGGGTGCCACCCACCTGATCACCATCGACGTCCAGGGGTGCCGGGACGTGGCCGCGGCGCGGGCGATCGCCCGGGCCGTCGCGGAATCGCCCCTGGTCAAGACCGCGATTTACGGTGCCGACCCCAACTGGGGCCGGATCGTCTCGGCGGCCGGCTACGCCGGAGTGCCGTTCGAGCAAGAAGACCTCTCGCTCTGGATCAACGACGTGTGCGTCTATCAGAGCGGGGTCCCGGTGCCGTTTGACGCCGTGGGACTCTCGGCCGCGCTGAAGGGCCGGCGCGAGGTGTCCTTGCGGCTGGACCTCGCCTCCGGCACGGCCGCCGCCCGCTTCTGGACCTGCGACCTGACCCCGGAGTACGTCCGCCTCAACGCCGATTACACGACTTGAGATGAGAGCCGCTCCGCGATGGCGACCATCACCATTGTGTGCGCGCGATGCACGCTGACCAACTCGGTGTCGGACCGCTACTGCACCAGCTGCGGGCTGCCCCTGGGCTCGGTCCAGCCCGACGCCGGGGCCGGCAGCGACGCCCTCGGACCCTACGAAGTCCCCGAGCCGGCCGATCCCGACGTCGCCCGGCTGATCCATGACTTCGTGCGCGAGGCCCGTTACGACGCCAATCCCGCGGGCCAGGGCTGGCAGCTCGTCGTTCCCTTGCGGCTGGACCGGCAACAGGCCGTCTACGTCGGACCGGCCGGGACCGACGCCGAAGGCCGGACGATCCTGGCGCTGGTCTCGGTCTGCGGGCCGGTCAACGACCGCGACTGCCGCACCTTGCTCAAGCTCAATGCGCGCATCGTCGAGGGACACTTCGCCATCAAGGTCCTCCGCGGCGAGGAATACTTCGTCGTGATCGAGAATCTGCCCGCCGACACGATCGCCACCCTCGATGCCCACGCCCTGATCCGGCGCGTGGCCGTCCTCGCCGACGGCCTGGAGGAACGGCTCTCGCGGGGCGGCGACATCTACTGAGCGCCTGTTCTGAAGCCCCCGAAGGGGGGACGACCGTCGCCAGGGGCGTCCGCCCTGCCGACATCCGATCGCCGCGCCCGGGCGTTCGGAATTGCCCCGAAAATGGGTTTATCCGACGGGTACGAGCGGACGGACGGTGAGGACCTCATCCGAGCGCAACGGCTGGATCTCGGACTCCTTGACCGCCACGCCGGAAATCGATTCGCCGATGGCGTTGAACACTTCCAGAACGACCCCCGACTCACCCCCGGATGGGTGAGGGACCCGGTCGACCAGCATGGCCACATCCCCCTTCTTGAGATGATGTTCATCGATATCGCGGCGCAAGGCGATCCGCTGATGCAGCTCGGGCGTCATGAGCGTGGGATTCTCCAGAATTTCCAAATAACTCCACGCACCAGGGAAAGTGAAGGTGAGACCTGGGATCGGGTGCGAATCTTCCCTGCCCCTTCGGGGCAAGGACCGCCGCCACCGCGCCACACCACAAGTTCCCTTTCCCTCGTGCAAGGATTCATTTCGGTCGCCGTCCCGAGCCGGCCGGGCATGCCGGGATTATTATCCCGGCAGGTCACATGCGCCTGGAGGACGGCTCTGCCGAGCCGTCGGGCCGGGTCTGGAGACCCGTCCTACCTGAGGATCGTTCGTGCTGGGGTCATCTTACCCCGGCCAGGAGGTCAGAATCCCAGCCCGAAGCGCCAGCAAGTCCGTGGCTGGCCCTCCCCGGAATTCCCACGCGGGCGCTTCGGGCTCGTAGGAGGTTCGTTCCGGCCGGGGTCGTGACCGGATTCTACTCCCCGCTCAACCGCAGCAGCAATTCCCCGGTCTTGACCTGGTGGCCGACGACGGCGAGGACCTCGGCGACGCGTCCCGGCCGTTCGGCGTAGATGGTGGTTTCCATCTTCATGGCCTCGATGGAGAGGAGTTTCTGCCCTTTGCGGACCGGGTCGCCGGCGGTGACGGCCACGCCGACAACCAGCCCCGGCAGAGGTGCGCCGACCTGGTTGGGATCGGCGGGGTCGGCCTTGACGGTCTCGCGGATGGAGGAGGCCAGCGAGCGATCCGCGACCTCGACCTCGCGCGGCTGGCCGTTGAGCTCGAAGAAGACGGTGCGCTTGCCGTCGGCGTGAGGTTCGCCCACGGCGAGCAGCTTGAGGATCAAGGTCTTGCCCGGCTCGATCTCGACCGGGTGCTCCTCCCCGGGATCCGGGCCGAAGAAGAAGATCGAGGTCGGCAGGATCGACGTGTCCGAGTACGTGCGCTGGTGGGCTGCCAGCTCCGGGAACACGCGGGGATACAGCAAGTAACTCAAAGCCGCGCGGTCGTCCGCCGGGTGGCCGAGCAGGGCCGCCGCCTTCTGGCGCGCCGCGGCCAGGTCGGCCGGCGGGAGATTGGCCCCCGGCCGCACAGTCAGCGGCGGGCGCCCCTTGAGCACCCGGGCCTGGAGCTCGGCCGGAAACCCGCCCGGCGGCTGACCCAGCCGACCCTCGAAGAACTCCACCACGCTCTCGGGGAACGCCAGCTCCCGCGTGGGGTCGAAGAGGTCCTCGTCGGTCAAGTCGTTGGCGACCAGGAACAGGGCCATGTCGCCCACCACCTTCGAGCTGGGCGTCACCTTGATGATGTCGCCGAACAGGAGGTTGACCCGGGAATACGCCTGGCAGACCTCGTGCCAGCGCGCGGCCAGGCCCAGGGCCTTGGCCTGCTGGTAGAGGTTCGAGTATTGCCCGCCGGGCATCTCCAGCTTGTACAAGTCGGCCGCCGGCGAGCGCGGGCCCGATTCGAACGGAGCATACAGCTTCCGGACGTCCTCCCAGTACTGGCTGATCGCGATCAGCGCGTTGGGGTCGACGGCCGTCTCCCTCGGCGTGAAGCGCAGCGACTCGACCAGCGCGTTGAGGCTCGGCTGCGACGTCAGGCCGGCCATCGAGGCGACGGCGCCGTCGGCGATGTCCAGGCCGACGTCCGCGCCCCGCAGGATGCTCGCGGCCTGCGCGCCGCCGATGTCGTGCGTGTGGAAGTGGATCGGTACGCCCACCTCCTCGCGCAGCGCCTTGATCAAGCGTTCGGCAGCCGCCGGCTTGCACAAACCGGCCATGTCCTTGATCGCGATCAGGTGGGCGCCGCGCCGTTCCAGCTCCTTGGCGAGCTCGACATAGTACGCCAGGTTGTACTTGGGCCGGCCCGGGTCGAGGATATCGCCGGTGTAGCAGATCGCGGCCTCGCAGAGCGCGCCGGCCTCGCGCACCGACTCCAGCGCCAGCGCCATGTTGGGCACCCAGTTCAGCGAGTCGAAGACGCGGAACAGGTCGATCCCGGCGGCGGCGGCCTCCTTGACGAAGGCCTGGACCACGTTGTCCGGATAGCTCGTGTAGCCCACGGCGTTCGAGCCGCGGAGCAGCATCTGGAACAGGATGTTGGGGATCTTCTCCCGGAGCTGGACCAGCCGCTCCCAGGGGTCCTCCTTGAGGAACCGCATGGCTGTATCAAACGTCGCACCACCCCACATCTCGATCGAGAACATGCCGGGGCAGAGCCGCGCATAGGCATCGGCGATGCCCAGCATGTCGCGGGTCCGGACGCGGGTCGCCAGCAGCGATTGATGGGCGTCGCGGAAGGTGGTGTCGGTCAGGAGCACCGGCTGCTGCTGGCGGACCCAGCGCACGAAGGCCTCGGGCCCCATCGCCTGCAACCGCTGGCGCGAGCCCGGCGGCGGGTCGGCGAGCTGGTCGAACCGGGGCGGCACCGGCTCGGGTGGCTTCGCCTCGCCCTCGAGGCGCGTCACGCCCGGGAAGCCGTTGACTGTGATCTCGGCCGCGTAGCTCAGCAGTCGCGTCGCCCGATCCTGCCGGACCGGGAACCGGAACAGCTCGGGACTCTCATCCAGGAAGCGCGTGGTGGTCCGGCCGGCCAGGAACTCGGGGTGGGTCACCACGTTGAGCAGGAACGGCACGTTGGTCTTCACCCCGCGGACTCGGAACTCCTGAAGCGCCCGCTCCATCCGCCGCGCGGCGTCGATGAACCGTCGGCCGTAGGCGCTGATCTTCACCAGCAGCGAGTCGTAGAACGGCGTGATGATCCCGCCGGTGACCGCCGGTCCGCCGTCGGTCCGGATGCCCATCCCGCCGACGGCTCGATAATGGGTGATCCGCCCATAATCGGGCGTGAACCGGTTCTCAGGGTCCTCGGTCGTCACCCGGCACTGCAAGGCGAATCCCTGGACCTGGACGGTTCCCTGGTCGGGCAAGTCGATCTCGGGGTCCGACAGCGGCTCGCCCCGGGCGATGAGGATCTGGCTCTTGACCAGGTCCACCCCCGTGACGATCTCGGTGACGGTGTGCTCGACCTGGATCCGCGGGTTGACCTCGATGAAGTAGAATGCACCTCGGTCCACGTCGACCAGGAATTCGACCGTCCCCGCGTTGTCATACTGGACATGGTTGCCGAGGCGCACGGCGGCGTCGCAGATCGCCTGGCGGAGCGCCGGATCGAACTGGGGCGCCGGGGCGATCTCGACGACCTTCTGGTGCCGGCGCTGGACCGAGCAGTCGCGCTCGTAGAGATGGACGAGGTTGCCGTGACGATCGCCGAGGATCTGGACCTCGATGTGCTTGGCCCGGGGGAGGAACTTCTCGAGGAAGACGTCGGGCACGCCGAAGGCGGTCTGGGCCTCGCGGCGGGCCTGGTCGAGCGCGGCGTCCAGCGCCTCGGCCGATTCGACCACCCGCATGCCCCGGCCGCCGCCGCCCATCGACGCCTTGACGATGACCGGGTAGCCCATCGCCTCGGCCAGCGCCAGCGCCTCGCGGCCGGGGAGGACCGGTGCCGCGCTGCCGACGAGGACCGGGATGCCCGCCTCCTGGGCCAGCCGGCGCGCGGCCACCTTGTCGCCCAGCAGGTCCAGCAGCTCGGGCCGGGGCCCGATGAACGCGATCCCCGCCCGCGCGCAGGCCCGGGCGAACTCAGCGTTCTCCGCCAGGAAGCCGTAGCCGGGATGGATCGCGTCGACCCCCTTCTCCCTGGCCAGCTCGACGATCGCCTCGATGTTCAAATAGCTGCGGATCGGCTCGCCGGGCCGCCCCACCTGGTAGGCCTCATCGGCCTTGAGGCGATGCGACGCGAACCGGTCCTCGTGCGAGTAGATCGCCACCGTGCGGATCCCCAGCTCATGACCGGAGCGAAAGACCCGGATCGCGATCTCGCCGCGATTGGCCGCCATCAACTTGCGAAATATGGGCATCGAGCCGTCCTGGTGATCAAGGATTCCAAACGCCGGAGAGTCCTTAGATTATAGGCAAACGGAGCGCCGCGCGTCGTCCTGGCGGCGAAAAACCCGTGAGGTGTGCCGGCCCTGGGATTCCGCTTCGACGCGCGGCCCAGTAGAATCGGGTGAGTTGCTTCGCCAGTCCGATCGCAATGGGTGCCGCATGTCCACGACGATGATGGTTCCCGTGACGATCTCACCGGAGGCCCGGTCGTTCATCGACCGGATTGGCCAAGGTGCGGCGTTCGACACGATCATCGACCGGGCCAGGCAGGTCGTGCCCGGCCTGAGGTCGATCGAGGTGGTGCTCGACGCGGCTACGGAGGAAATCCCGCCGGGGGTGGTGCTCTGGACCCACCGCGATGACATCGGGCCGCGGCACGACCCGACACATCGAAACTGGATCGACTGGATGGCGGCGACGTTCCCGCCCGAAGTTTGCCAGAACTTCACTCTGTTGCCGGTCTTTCACGACGATGGACGGTAGGGCCTTCCTCGACGGGGCCCGCGAGCTGGCGGCTGGCTCGAGCGAGGCGCACTGGAGGTCCAGCGTCGGGCGGGCGTACTCTGCGCTCCTTCACGAAGTGCTCGACACGCTGCGCCGCTGGGGCTTCACCCTCCCTCCTCGGGACAAGGTGCATACGTTCGCCCGGCTCAAGCTGATCTATGCGACGGATCCCCACCTCAAGCAGATCGGCCTGACGCTCGAGGCCCTCGGCAGGCTGCGCAACGCGGCGGACTACCAGATGTCGCTGCCGGGCCCGTTCGTATCCGCGCGGATTGCCGCTCAGGCTCTGACTGACGCCGAGGCATCCGCCTGAAGCTGTCGGGGTCGTCGGACACGAGCTTCAGAAATCGTCCTCCTCGGCCTCGACGGGGTTCTCCAGCGTGCCGATCGGCTCGATGGTGGCGCGGACGACGTCGCCGGGCCGGAGGTAGGTCCCCGTGGCCGACCCGACTCCCGACGGCGTCCCCGTGGCGATCACGTCGCCGGGCTGGAGCGTCACGAGCTGGGAGAGGAAGGAGACGATCGCGGCGACGGGGAAGACCATCTCCGCGGTGGAGGCATCTTGCTTGACCTGGTCGTTGACGCTCAGCCTGATCGGCAGCACCTGGGGATCGGCGACCGCGTCCGCGGAGAGGATGCACGGACCCATCGGGCAGAACGTGTCGTGCCACTTGCCGTGCAGCCAGTCGAAGAACTTGTCGCGCTCGCGCGGCGTGCGATCGGGATTGGGCCGGAAGGCCCGGTCGCTGATGTCGTTGACGATCGTGTAACCGGCGATGCAGCTCATGGCCTCGTCCTCGTCGGCGTGCCGGCACCGCCGGCCGATCACCACGCCCAGCTCGCACTCCCAATCGATGTGGTCGGGCGAGACGCGGGGGAGGATGATCGGGTCGCCGGGCCGGGTCAGCGTCGTGCTGGGCGGCTTCATGAAGACGTAAGGGAACGTCTCGCGGCGCTCGGCGGCCGTCCCACCGCGCTCGGCGACGTGCCTGGCATAGTTCCCCGCCAGGAGCAACAGCTTGGGTGGGCTGGCGATCGGCACCAGGAGCCGGACCTCGTCGATCGGGATCATCAGCTCGGCGCGGTCGGCTTCGTCGAGCCGCCCGAGCCAGGCGTCGAGCTCCCGGGCGGATTCAAACGAGATCCCCTCCGGCGGCAGCAGGTCCAGCGGGTCCTCCGTGGCGGGGAGCAGGAGCTCCACCCCGCTCTCCTGGCTGAAGGCCTCCGCCGCCTGGTCGATGGGAATCACGTGGGTGTCGACGTAGAAGCCCGTCAGCACCAATTCATCAAATCCGAACCGGCAGATACGCATCGCGACGCTCCTCAAGGGATCCCCGAGCGATCTGGGCTGTTCGTGCGCGGCTCGTCGCTCCTCGAGTCGCCAGGGACGCTGGAGCTGGTCCTGACCGGATCACTCGACCGTGGCGCGTCTTGATGATGACAGACGCGGCGGATCGCGTCGAGCAGGTACGGCTCCTGGTCCGGGGCGACCGTGCGCAAATCGAAGAGGACGAGCCCTCCCTGGACCCGCGGGACGACGGCGGGCTCGCCGCGGCGCAGCGCCTTGGCCCAGGCGGCTTCCGAATCATGGGGAGTCGGAAACGGCGCGGCCACGGCGACGACCGCCGTCGGGAGCGCGTGGATGGGTGCGCTGCCGCCGCCGACGAACGACTCGCCCGGGACGATCGTCGCGTTCAAACCCAGCTCGGCCCGGAGAGTCGCCGCGAGCTGCTCGGCGCGGGCCGCCAGCACGGGCAGCTCGGTCGCGATCATGGACCAGAGCGGAATCCGGCCGGCGGCAGGCTCGCCATCGGCGGCCAGCCGCAGGGTGGCTTCCAGCGCGGCCAGCGTCATCTTGTCCACGCGCAGGGCGCGCATCAAGGGATCGGCCTCGATGCGCCCGATCGCCTCCCGGCTGCCGACCAGGATCCCGCACTGGGGACCGCCCAGCAACTTGTCACCCGAGAAGAGCACGAGGTCCGCACCGGCCGCAAGGCCCTCGGCCACGGTCGGCTCGTCGCCGACCCGGGGCGGACAGCCCGGCCTGAGGGCACCGGAGCCGATATCGTCGATCGCCCAGAGTCCATGGGCGTGGGCGAGCTGGACCAGCTCCGGCAGCGCCGGGTCCTCGGTGAAGCCCACGATCCGGAAGTTGCTGCGATGGACCCGCAGGATCGCGGCCGTCTCCGGCCCGAGGGCGCGCTGGTAGTCCGACAGCCGCGTCTTGTTGGTCGTCCCCACCTCGCGGAGTCGCGCCCCGGAGACCTCGAAGATCTCGGGGAGCCGGAAGCTCCCGCCGATCTCGACGAGCTGGCCCCGCGACACGACCACCTCGCGACCGGCCGCCAGCGCCCGCAACGCCAGCACGGTCGCGCCTGCGTTGTTGTTCACCACCGTCGCGGCGGCCGCGCCGGTCAGCTCGCGCAAGACCTGGGCGATGCCGGCGGTCCGGCGTCCGCGCGCCCCGGCGTCGAGGTCCAGCTCCAGGTTGCAATACCCGGAGGCCACCTGCGCCACCGCCGCCACGGCTTCGCGGGCCAGCGGCGCCCGTCCCAGCCCGGTGTGCAGCAGCACGCCGGTCGCGTTGATCACCGGCCGGAGCGCGGCCCGCTCCTGGTCCAGCAGCTCCCGCGACCGCCGCGCCACACTCGCCGGATCGGTCGGCACGGCCTTCCCTTCCTTTAACCCGCGCCTCAGCTCCGCCAGCGCCGTCCGCACCGCCCGGCGCACGGCGAGCCGGCCCCGCACCGGCAGGGACTCGACCAGAAGCTCGTGCTCCAGCACGGCGCTGACCGGCGGCAACCCTCGGCGCGCATCCGACTCCACAGGTCCCTCCCTTCCCGGTCCTCCCTGGGTCTGACTGGCTCGGTGACGGGCAGCGTTCCATCTTACCGTAACCGGCCTCGCTCGACAGGCTCAGCCCCCACCCAACGTCACCCCGTCATCGCTCGGCGCATGGGTTTCACCTCGGTTTTGGAGCCGAGCGAAACCCACGGTGTGCCGATCGGGTAAGATCAAGGCCGGTCCTCTGAGCGTGTTCCCGCTCCCGGAGGTTCACTCCCATGCCGAGCCGTCTCACGATCTCTCTCGTGGTGGTTCTTGGCGGCACGTCGACGGTGAGGGCGGAGGCCCCGGCGGCCCTGACCGAGCGGCTCCTCATCGAGGGCAAGCTCGCCGAGGGCGAGAAAGCCCTGACCAGATCGCCGCTCGCGATGCTGGGAGGATTTGTCAAATGAGGAGTTTCAACCGCTTACATCGCATCCCTCTCCATCGATGAAACGACCTCCTCCGCGTCTTCGACCTGCTCGACCCGGTGCCGTTCCAGAGGTGTTTCGACTCCTGGATCGCCGCGTTGATGGCTCGGAAGGGATTGACGCCACTGGTCCCGGATCCGCCCGAGTTGAAGCCGATCGCCATCGACGGCAAGGCCCAGCGCGGCTCGGCCCGGCGCACCGTGGGGCGCTCGGCCCTGCACGTCGTCATCACCGCCATCCCCGAGTTGCTCGAGCTGTTGGACCTGGTGGGGGCGGTGGTGCCCATCGATGCCATGGGGTGTCAGACGGAGGCCGGCTGGAAGAACGACTATCTGTTGAGTGTCCTAGCCCAAATCCCCGAGGATTCTGGTGCGTAAGCCCTGGGGGCGCCGGCCACCGCCGCGCCGCCGCGATCCCGACGAAGGCTCGAGGTCCTTCGATCCTGGAAGTCCAGGTGCCGCGGGAGTAGACTGAAGGCACCGATCGTGAGTCCACAACCGACGCTTCAGAGCGGCCAGCGACCCGTGGCTCGTGGCGAAATGGAAGCAACCCCTGCCGAAAGGAGCCGGTCCGGCCGGCACAGCCGGCCCGACTTTCTCGTTTGCGTGGACTCCCTGCGAGGATCGAGCCCGTGGTGTTGGCTCCCAGCCCTGGCGCTGGCCGGCCTGCTCTTCCCCGGTTGCGGCGACGGGAGGTCCCCGGCAGCGCCGATCGCGCTCGAGCCAGTCTCCTTGGCAGGTCCAACTCCCGGGGCGAGTTCGGCGGCCCCGGCGCTTGCGCCTCAGGGACTCGCGGGTGAGCCCGGGCCGTTCCGGTTCGTGGACATCCAGCCCGATTCGGGGGTCGACTTCGTCCACGTCTCGGGAATGACGCCCGAGAAGCTCTTCCCGACGGCCAACGGCTCGGGCGTCGCCCTGTTCGACGCCGACGGCGACGGCCGGCTCGACCTGTATTTCGCCACCGGCAACCGGCTGCCGTTGTCGAGCGCACCGGCGGCGTCCAACCGGTTGTACAAGAACCTCGGCGGGGGGAAGTTCCGCGACGAGACCGAGCGCTCGGGCCTGGGCTTCCGCGGCTACTGCCACGGCATCACGGTCGGCGACATCGACAACGATGGCGACCCGGACGTCTTCCTGAGCAACTACGGCGGCGACGCCCTGTACCTCAACCATGGCGACGGGACCTTCTCCGAGATCGGCCGGGCCGCCGGCATCTTCCGGCCCGGGACCTGGTCCAGCAGCGCCGCGTTCCTCGACTACGACAACGACGGTGATCTCGACCTGTACGTGAGCCGTTACGGGGACTGGCAGTACCCGCGCGACGACCGGTTCTGCGGCGATGAGGCCCGCCAGATCCGCCGCTACTGTCCTCCCATGACGCTGGCGATGGTCAAGCACACCTTGTTCCGGAACAACGGCGACGGCACCTTCACCGACGTGACCGACACGGCCGGGGTCGGCCGAACCGACGGCCACGGGTTCGCGGCGGTCGCGGCCGACCTCAACGGCGACGGCAAGACCGATCTCTACGTGGCCAACGACAAGGACCCGCACTTCCTGTTCCTGAACCACGGCGACGGCACCTTCCACGACGCCACCGAGGAGAGTGGGGCGGCCTTCGACATCGAGGGCCGGGCCCAGTCCGGCATGGGGGTGGACGCGGAGGACGTCGACGGCGACGGCCGGCCCGAGCTGTTCATCACCAATTTTGCCAACGAGTACAATACGCTCTACCGCAACCTCGGCCGGGGGTATTTCGTCGACGCCACGGCGAACTTCGGTCTGGCGGTCGACAGCCTGCCCTGGATCGGCTGGGGCTGTATCCTGGCCGATCTGGATAATGACGGTTGGCCCGACGCCGTCGTCGCCAACGCCGAGGTCGACGACAACGCCGAATCGCTCGGTCAGCCCATCGGCTACCACGAGCCGCCGGAGCTCTATCACAATCGCGGCGGAAGCCACTTCCGCCTGGCCAACCGGGGCGCCGGCGCGTATTTCGAGGGCCGCCATCTTGGTCATGGCCTGGCCGTCGGCGACCTCGATGACGACGGCGATCTCGACCTGGTCATCAACCACAAGGATGGTCCTCCCGCGATCCTCCGCAACGACACGACGGCGCCGCACCACTGGATCCGCCTGGACCTGATCGGCACGCGGAGTCCCCGCGACGCGATCGGGGCGCGGGTCGAGGTCGCGGCGGGGGGACGTGTGATTCATCGGCTGAAGAAGAGCGGGCAGAGCCTGATGTCGTCGCACGACCCCAGGCTGCTCGTGGGATTGGGCGAGTCCCCGGTTGTCGACCGGGTGACGGTCCGCTGGCCGTCCGGGGCCGTCAGCACGCTGGATCGCCCCGCGGTGGGCCGGACCCATCAGGTGGTCGAGCCGAGGACCGGGCCATGAGCCATCGCAAACGCGCCTCTGGCTGGTCGCTGCCGGCGCTGGGCTTGCTCGCGGTCACGGCGGGCTGGGGTTGCCGCCGGGACGACCCCGCCGACCTCTCGTTTCGGGCGCGGACGGACTTCGCCCGCGGGCGGCTGGCCGACGCCGAGTCCGACTTCACCCGGCTGGCGCGGCTCCGGAGGCTGACCGTTGCCGAACGCCTGCTCCGCGCCCAGGTGGCGCAGCAACGCGGCCGGCTCGACGACGCCGTGGCCGCCCTGGAGGACCCCCACAACCCGAAGAAGGGCCCTGAGGCAGCCCAGCTCGCCGCACGGCGCGGGGAGCTGGAGATGGAACGCCGACGCTTGCGCGCCGCCGAGGCCGAGTTGACCCGTGCCTTGGACCTGGAGCCCGGTCTCGTCGATGCCCGTCGCCGGCTGATCTGGCTGTATGCGCAACAAGGCCGCGCGGCGGAGCTCGACGCGGCGGCGCGCGCGCTGGCGCGATCGATCCCCCTGGACTTCTTCGACCTCTTCCTCTGGACGCTGGCGCGCCGCGAGTCGCTCGACCAGGCCGAGCGCGCCGAGCTGCTGGGTCGGGCCGTCGCCGTGGATGCCGGCGACCGGCCCTCGCGGCTGGCCCTGGCCGAATGCCTGCGGCGGCTCGGCCGGCTGGATCAGGCCGATTCGACCCTGAGCGATTTGCCCCAGACCGACCCGGACGCCCGCGCCGCGCGGGCCCGGGTGGCTCTCGACCGGGGTGAGCTGGCGCGCGTGGAAGACCTGCTGGGGGCGGACTCCCCGGGAGAAAGCCACCCGGCCATCGCCCGCCTGCGCGGCCGGTTGGCGCTGGTTCGGGGCGATGCCCGGTCCGCCATCGGTCACTTCCGCGCCGCGCTCAAGGCCGCACCGGACGACCGCGACAGTCAGTTCGGACTCGGCCAGGCCCTCCGCCTGGCCGGCGAGCCCGAGGCGGCCCGCCCGCACGCCGAGACGGCCCGCGCCCTCGATCACCTCGAATGGCTGGTCCAGAGTGCCCGGCCCCCGGACCGCCGCAAGAACCCCGCCGTGTTGCAGTCGATCGCAGCGGCCTGCCTCGCGTTGGGCCGTCGTGACCAGGCCCGCGCCTGGTATCAACTGGCGCTCCGCCACGATCCGGGCAACGCCGCGGTGCAACAGGCTCTGTCCCGGCTCGACTCCCCTGGAACGGCCCGACCATGATCGGACTCCGCCACGAACTCGGTCAGGCTGGAGCCTGACGGAATTGGGAAGTCAGGCTCCAGCCTGACCTACGTATGACGCCGTTCCGAGCACGGGTATTGGGTCTGGGGATCAGCCTGGCGACCGCGATCCTGATGCTCGCCACCGAGCCGCGGCTGGCGATCGCCTGGGATGAGGGCTTCACGCTCGGTCGCCAGGAGCGGCTCCGGCTCTGGTTCCAGGCGCTGCGCGACCCGGCGGCGTTCGCGGCCCGATGGCGACCCCCCTCGCCCGCCGAGGAACTGCTGATGCCCGACCGGTCGTCGCCGCCGCGTCGCCGGCAGGTGGACACGCGGACCAAGCTCCTTTTTGATCGACGAGTCGTGGAGTGGTTCTGGCCCTTCGCCCGCGAGGAGCCCCACGGACATCCTCCCTTCTATGCCCTGGTCGGCCTGCTCGGTGATCTCCTGACCCCCTGGCGCGACCTGCTCGCCCGGGGCCGGCTCGGCCCCATCCTGGTCTTCAGCCTCATGACCGGCGCCCTGTTTTCCGGCACCGCGACCCGATGGGGTCCCTGGCCGGCCGCCACCACCGCCTGCGCCTGGGTCTTTCAACCGAACCTCTTCGGACTGGGCCATTATGCGACCTACGACGCCCTGCTGACGGCTCTCTGGGTTCTGGCCGTGCTGGTCTTCACCGCGGCCGTCGCGCCGGGAGCCGGTTGCGGTCCGGCCGCGGTTCGCCCCGGGATGGCCCTCGCTTTCGGCGTCATCCTGGGCTGCGCCGCGGCCACCAAGCTGACCGGCTGGTTCTTGCCGGTGCCGTTCCTGGTCTGGGCGGCGCTGTACCAGGACCGAAGGGCCTTCCGCACGATCCTCCTCGGCCTCCTCGTCGCTGCCATGGTGACCTACGCCCTCGTGCCGCCCTGGTGGACTGCCCCGATCGATTCGGTTATTCGGTTCTTCCGGTCCAACCTGACCCGAGGACGGACGTTTCCGATCCCGGTCTACTTGTTCCATCACACCTACAACACGCCCAACGAATCGCTGCCGTGGTACAACACGCTGGCCTGGACGGTCCTGGTGACCCCGGCCGGCTTCCTGGTGCTCGCGGGCGTGGGGATCTACCGGGCACTCCGGCATTGGCGAACGGAATCGTTGGGCGTCTTGATCGTGCTGCACTGGACATTCTTGATTCTGCTGCGGGCCCTGCCGCACACGCCGGGCCATGACGGGGTGCGGCTGTTCTTGCCGGCCTTCGGGGTGCTCGCGCTGCTGTCGGGTCTGGGCGCGCGCCACCTGCTGGACCGCGTTGGCCGTTGGGCCGGAGCCCCCCTCACCGCGGCCATCCTCGAAGGGGTGCTCAGCGTCGCCGTGATGATGCCGGTACCGCTGTCGTACTTCAGCCCAATCGTGGGCGGACTTCCCGGCGCGACGGCCTTGGGGATGGAGCCGACTTACTACTGGGACGCGCTCAGTCCGGATGCGCGGCGATGGCTGGTCCGGAACACGCCGCCGGGCCGGACCATCGTGTTCCACCCGTTTCCCCACTCGTTCCTCTACCTGCGGCGCACGGGGGAATTGCCCCCTCGGCTCGACGGTGTCGACCCCGGCGAGCCGCTCTGGTACGTGTTGCAGAATCGCCCGGGCGTCTTCCGGGACACGGATCGAGCGTTGATCGCATCCGGCCGGCCCGCCTACAGTGTCCAGAAGCTGGGCGTTCCCCTGGTCTGGGTCTTTCCCTACGAGGAGTTCCAACGGCGCCACGCCGGAGTCGCGGCGGGCCGAGACGGGTCAGGATGAGGCCCCGCCGCCGGGCCGCCGGCTCCGGCAATCCCAGCAGGCGACCAGCGCCTGTCCGGCAAGGACAAACACCAGGGGCACGGCGGGCATCCGAAATCGTGGGAACGCCGAGGCGATGAACGGGATCACCAGGTAGGGCACCAGCGCGAGGTAGAGGACCAGCCATCGGCGGTGCCGGCCGGGCAGGAAGAGTGCCGCCAGGATGCCCGTCGGCAGGCCGACCGTGCCCCAGATCAGGCGATCCGCGTGGCGGATCAGGTCGGGGAAGTAGGTCGCGCGGCCAAACGGCGGGCTTCCCCGGGAATGGATGTGGAGGTCCATCCGCGCGGCGCCGGCGTCCGGGGTCCTGCTCCAGGTCGTGAAGGTGCCGGGCCAGAAGTCGTTGTCCGTCCAGATGATCGCGAAGAACTTGGGGAGCTCCGCCAGGTAGGTCGTCCAGTGGCGACGGAGGTACTGGAACGAGAGCGCCCGGTGCCGCTCGGCCATCTCGGCGTCGGTCATCCCCGGAGGCAGGCCGGCGGGCAAGGTCGGGACGTGGCTCACGTGCCCGGTCAGGAACGTGCTGGGACCGTTCGTCGAGATCAGGTAGAAACGGCCGTGGATCTGATAGTTGCGGACCGTGATCGGAGCGATCACCACCGCCGCGCCCAGCAGGAAGGCGGCCACCCGAGCCACCCGTTGCGCCCGGGGCATCGGCACGGGCGGGATGAAGCAGCCAGCCGCCGCCAGCATCCCCGTGGCCAACACGAACGCCGCCCGACTCAGGCAGGCCATCCCCGCGGTCAGGCCGGCGGCGAGGGCCAGCAGCGAGCCCGTGACCGCATTCGTCCCCGGGCGATCCGGGGCCGGCCCGGCCGCGCCGCCCGGCCCAGGCTCGAGCGCCACGGAATTCGGCCCACCGGCCCAGGCTCGTAACCACAGCGCCAGGGCGCCCATCTGGAGGAAGGTGAACCAGGTCTCGGTCAGGAGCAGCCCCGCGTAATAAACGAGCGGGAGGTAGATCGCCGTCAGCAGGGCCGAGACCAGGCCGGGCCGGCGGCCGAAGGTCAGGGACCCGACCAGAGAGACCAGTCCCACCGTCGCCGCCCCGACCACTCCCTGAATGACCCGGACCGCCGCAAGCTCATGCCCGAACAGGGCATAGATGGCCGCCAGGAAATAGGTGTATCCGACGAAGTAATAGGTGCTCGCACTGAGGGGATGATAGCCGTTGAAACCGGGCTCGCCGGTCACGGGTCGGCCCTGAACCAGGCACCAGGCGCTGTAATCATAGGCGTGCATGTCCGAAAACAGGATGTCCTGACCGCCCTGACCGGGCAGCGTGGTGACGTACCAGAGACGGATCGCCAGTGCGAGCGTTACGATGAGAGACAGCGGGATGGAGCGCCACACGCGTTGGGGAAAGCTCATCCGCCGCCTCCAGGTCCGGGGCCGGGAACGGGACCAATCTCCGAGGTCCGATGGGTCGATCATACACCCTGGGATTCCCTCGAGAACACGTGGGATCAGCCGAATGAGTCTCTCCGATGACCCGCTCGCCGCGGCGCGGACGGTCCGGACCGCGACGACCCGCCCTCGGCTCAGTCCCTGGGATGTGCTGGTGCTCTCAGCCTGGATCGGCCTGGCCGCTGGGCTGTGCGAGGTGGGTGTTCGCGTCCTCTGCCGCAGCCTCGATCCGACTCGGCGCTTGTACACGATGAGCCGCCATTTCCTCTGGCTGGCCCCGCTGACCGACCTGCTGGTATTCTCCGCGGCCGGATTGGTCCTGGCCCTGGTCACGAAGCGCTGGCCGCGGCGCGGGGCGTGGCTTGGCCCGCGGCTGATCCTCTTTGGAGCGGTGCTGCCGGCGCTGCTGGTGGCGGGTCCACGGGTCTACGCGGCGGCCTGGTCGATCCTGGCCCTGGGAATCGCCACCTTCGCCGCCCCGGCCCTCGAGCGGGACGCCCCCGCCCTGCGGCGGCGGCTCCTCGTGAGCTTCCCCGTCCTGCTGGCGGTGGTCCTCGTCCTGGCGGGTCTGCGGCTCGGGGCCGATGGCCTGAAGCTGTGGCGCGAAGCCGGTCGTCCCCGGCCACCGGCCGATGCGCCCAATGTCCTGCTCATCGTGCTGGACACCGTCCGGGCGGATCATCTCAGCCTCTACGGCTACGAGCGTGCCACCACCCCCGCGCTGGAGCGCTTGGCCCGGCGCGGCATTCGCTTCGATCAGGCGCGCGCCACGGCCCCCTGGACACTCCCCTGCCACGCCAGCCTTTTTACCGGCCGCTGGCCTCATGAGCTGGCCGTCGAGTGGCTGACCCCCCTCCGCCGCGACTTCCCGACACTGGCCGAGTACCTGGGCACTCACGGGTATGCGACGGCGGGCTTCGTCGCCAATACGCTTTACTGTTCCTACGATACCGGTCTGGACCGCGGCTTCACCCACTATGAAGATTACGTCCTCGAGCGACTCAGCGCGTTCCGAACGGCTTACCTCGGCAACCTGGCCCTTGAGACGCTCGCCGAGCTGGTCCGCGCCGCGATCTGGTATTCCGGGGTACGCCCAGCGAGCTCGGGTCCGCCAGCCTGGCTCCAGCCCTTGCTGATCGCCGAGCGCAAGAAGGATGCGGCCGCGGTCAACCGCGAATTCACCGCCTGGTTGTCGCAGCGGCAACAGCCGGATCGTCCCTTCTTCGTCTTCCTCAACTACTTCGACGCCCACTCACCGTATCTGCTCCCCCGCGGCGCCGTGTACCGCTTCGGGCTCACACCCCGGACCGCCGACGATCTGCTGGTCTTCGAGCAGTGGGCCGAGATCGACAAGCTGAGGCTGCCGCCCCACTTCCTTTCGCTAGCTCGGGATTCCTATGACAACTGCGTGGCCTACCTGGATGAGCGGCTGGGGGAGTTGTTCGACGAACTGGAGCGGCGCGGGCTTCTCGATCGCACGCTGGTCATCGTCACCGCGGATCATGGCGAGGGACTGGGTGAACACGGCTTGTTCTTCCACGGCGAAAGCCTGTATCGCACCGAGATCCGCGTGCCGCTGGTGATCGTGCCCCCGTCGCAGGACCGTTCCCGGGTCGTCAGCGAGGTCATCAGCCTGCGCGACGTGCCGGCCACCGTCGCCGATCTGGTCGGACTGGGTGACGGTTCGCCGTTCCCGGGCCGCTCGTTGGCCCGGCTCTGGCGCGATCCCAACCCGGCAGCCGGCGCCGGTGCGGATGCGCTGGTGATCTCCGAGCTGGAAAGCCCCAATCCGTTCAATCCCAACCAGGGTCGATCGCCCGCTCATCGCGGCCCGTTGATCTCGCTCGCCGAAGGGGATTTCGTCTACATCCGCAACCAGGGGGATGCAACCGAGGAATTATTCAACCAGCGCGACGATCCGCGCGAGCTCCTCAATCGCGCGCGGGCCAACGCGATGCAACCGGTCCTGAAGCAGTTTCGCGACCGTCTCAACCAGCTCCCGACCGATTTCACCAGGACGCCCTAAGCTTGTCTTCTGCCCATTTCCGTAACTCTTTTAAGATCAATGACTTGCGGAAATAGTGATCGCGAGGACACTGAATTCCGTAATTCCTTGTGCTAATTGGGTT
>JAJPJC010000362.1 GCA_021324445.1 Isosphaeraceae bacterium | reverse complement strand
GCCAGCGAGGGTCGTTCCGGATGGGCTGCACGACCTCCGGTGATCCGCGCTGGCGCGTCGGGCTGGTAAGGCCACGATGGGGTCAGTGAATTCCTGCCGGTCGCCTTACGCCTTGGCCGAGCAGCTTGCCGGCGGTCTCGGCCCCGCGGTTCTGCCTCGACCCGCGCTCGCCCAGTCGGACTTGGTGTTCCACCGCCGCAAGCAGAGCCTGGTGGTCGTCCGGCATGTGAGCGACGATCGCGTTGTGGCGGTCGTCGAGGTCGTCTCGCCGGGCAACAAGTCGTCGCGTCAAGCGCTGGAGGAATTCGTCAGGAAGGTCGCCGAGTTCCTTTCTCGGCGGGTCCACCTGCTCCTTCTCGACCTGCTCCCACCGGGTCGATTCGATCCGCAAGGCATCCATGGCGCGATCTGGGACTACCGAGGCCTTATACCAATCGGCGTGGGAGGCCGTCCGGCGGCGGTGGAAGGACGTGATCGAGGGTCGGAGCCGGAGTTGAGCCAGCCCCTCAAACCTGCACCCAGACCTCATCCCCCCGGACCTCGCAGCGAAACCGGTGCACGGAGTTTCCCCGCACCGTCGTGCAGCGGCCGTCGCTCAGCTTGAACCGCCAGCGATGGAGCGGGCAGACGACCTCGCCCCCCTCGACCCAGCCCAGGCCCAGCGGACCGCCGGCGTGGGGACATCGTCCCGAGAGAGCCACCACCTCCTCGCCCCACCGCAGGACCGCCACGCGCACCCCGGCGGCGTCTCGCGAAACGCCCCGGCCCTCGCGAATCTCGTCCAGCCGGCAGACCGCAACCCACTGGGCCATCCCATCCCGTCCCCGGCCTCGAGCCGACGGAAACCCGGAAACCGAAGAACCTAGGACTTGCGTCCGAGGCACCTCTCTTATTAGATTCTACGGGAGCACTCTTGCTCCGTGTTCGGTGTTGGGTGTTCCCTGGTCGGCGATCCAGAAACCGACGCGGAACACGGAACTTCTCCGCGAGATCCTCATCCGTGATCGAACACAACCGACGGAACGCCTGGCACCTGGCGGCGCTGGGACTGGTCCTGGCCGCGACAGCCGGCTGCGACCTGCCGGTCCGGTCGGCGCCCGATCTGGTCTGGGGGCTGCACGGTGTCAAGCCGGGACATTTGTACAAGCCCCGCGTCGCCGCGTTCGACGGCCAGGACCACTTGATCCTCGCGGACCTGACCGATCGGATCCAGGTCTTTGACCGGGACGGGCAGTTTCTCCGCTGCTGGCGGACGCCCGAGTTCAACGTGGATGGGCCCAGTGGATTGACCGTCGATCGCTGGGGCCGCTTGCTGGTGGCCGACACCCACTTCTATCGGGTGCTGGTTTACTCCCTGGACGGCGAGCTGCTCTTTCAGATCGGCGACGGCGTGCAAGGGACGACGCCCGGACGGTTCGGCTACCCGACCGACGTGGTGATCGACCAGGCGGGGAACTTCTACGTCGCCGAATACGGCGAGAACGACCGGATCCAGGTCTTCTCCCCCGAGGGGAAATGGCTCCGCCAGTGGGGCGGGCACGGCTACGAGCCGGGCGAATTCCTCCGGCCCAGGGCCCTGGCCATCGACGAGAAGGATCGGCTCTTCGTCGCCGACAGTTGCAACCACCGCATCCAGGTCTTCGATACCCAGGGGAAGCTGCTCGACTGCTGGGGCAGGCGGGGCAGCCGGCCCGGGGAGCTGAGCTATCCCTATGACCTGGCCATCGGACCCGACCATTGCCTGTATGTCTGCGAATATGGGAATCATCGGGTGCAGAAGTTCACCCTCGACGGCCACTCCCTGGGACTCTGGGGGGCGCCCGGCCGTGGACCAGGGCAGCTCTCCAATCCCTTCGCCCTGGCGGTCGACAGCCGGGGCGCCGTGTCGGTCATCGACTCTCTGAATCACCGGGTTCAGCGGTTCCGGCTGTAGATCGCATCGGCATCCCGACAGCTGCCGCTCGGCCCGGTCGGCCGGGTGGGTCACCGGCCGGACGAGCCGGCCCTCCAAGAGGATCAGGCGATGACGCTGGGCAACTGGTCGGTCACGGTCGGCAATCCCTGGTGGTTGATTCTGATCCCGTTGATCCTGCCCCCCCTGGTCTGGGTCAGCGCGCGCAGCCTGGCGGGCCTGGGCGCGATCCGCCGGGCGCTGGCGATCCTGTTCCGCGCGACGGTCATCACACTGATCGTGCTGGCACTGGCGCAGGTCCAGTCGGTCCGGCGCACCGATCGCTTGACGACGATGTTTCTGGTCGACGCGTCCAACAGCATGCCGCGGGACCTGCAAAAGGCGTCGCTGGACTATGTGAGCGAGGCGTCGAAGAAGCGGCGGCGGGACGACATGGCCGGCATGGTGGTCTTCGGCAAGGAGCCACGCGTCGAGGTGCCGCCGGCCCCGAGCGAGCTCAATGTCTCAGGAGGAATTGAGAACACCATCGATCCCGAGAACACCGACCTGGGCGCCGCCGTCAAGCTCGCCCTGGCCACCTTCCCCGAAGATACGGCGCGGCGGATCGTGGTGCTCTCCGACGGCAATGAGAACCGCGGCAACCTGCTGGAGCAGGCCCTGGCCGCCAAACAGCTCGGCGTGCAGGTCGATGTCCTGCCAGTCGATTATGTCTACGACCGCGAGGTCCTGGTCGAGAAGGTCGCGATCCCTCCGGACGTCAAGAAGGGGGAGCGGGTCAACATCAACGTCGTCGTCCGCGCCAGCGAGCCGACTCGGGGCACGCTGCAGATCTTCCAGAAGTCGGATAATGCCACGGCGCCGGCCCCCGGCAACGAGCAGCCCCAGCCGGTCGAGCTTCAGCGCGGGGTCAACGTCTTCACGCTCCAGCAGCTGATCACCGAGCCGAACTTCTACACCTTCAGCGCGGTGTTCAACCCCGAGCAAGGCAGCGGCGACCGCCGGGCGATCAACAACGTGGCCCAGGGATTCACCCACGCCCGGGGCAAGGCCCAGGTGCTGCTGATCGAGGGGACCGCGGGCGAGCACGCCGAGCTGGTCAAGGCCCTGCGCGAGAAGGAGATCGAGGTCAAGGTCCTGACCGGCCCCCGGATCGATGGCTCGACCGGCACCGGCGGCGACACCCTGCCCACCGACCTGGCCCAGCTCCAGCCCTACGACGCGGTCATCCTGGCCAATGTCCCCAAGGAGGCCTTCACCGAAAGCCAGCACCAGCTCCTGGCCACCAATTGCCACGACATGGGCGCCGGCCTGGTCATGATCGGCGGCCCCGACAGCTTCGGCGCCGGCGGCTGGATGAACACGCCCGTCGAGAAGGCCCTGCCGGTCGACATGCAGATCAAGGCGCTGAAGGTCCAGGGGATCGGCGCCATGGCTCTGATCATGCACGCCAGCGAGATGCCCGAGGGGAACTACTGGCAGAAGGTGGTCGCCAAGTCGGCCATCAACTCGCTCTCCAGCTACGACTATGTCGGCCTGCTCCATTTTGAAGGCCAGGAAGCCTGGCTGTTCACCGTGCGGCCCGTCGGCACCGGGCGCAACAGCATGCTCCGCGCCATCGACCGCATGACCCCGGGCGACATGCCCGCCTTCGATCCGTTGCTCCAGATGGCCATGCGGGGGCTGAATAACGTCAAGGATGCGATGACCAAGCACATCGTCCTGATCAGTGATGGCGATCCCGCGCCGCCGACGAACAGCATCATGAACCAGTTGGTCCAGAGCAAGATCACGGTGACCACGGTCCTGATCACCTCGCACACCAATGACCTCAGCTTGCTCACCGTCATGCGCAACCTGGCGCAGCGGACCAAGGGCAATTTCTATAACGTCACCAATCCCAAGGCGCTGCCGCGGATCTACCAGAAGGAGGCGCGGTCGATCTCGCGGCCGCTGATCTTCGAGCAGCAGCCTCCCTGGCAGCCCAAGGTCAACTACCCGCTGACCGAGGCCATCCTGGGGCTTCCCGAGCCACTGCCGGGCATCGGCGGGCTGGTGCTGACCTCGCCCAAGGAGAACGAGCTGGTCGAGATCCCGATCGTCTCGCCGCTGCCGGCCGGCCAGGTCAATCCCCTGCTGGCCCACTGGACCTACGGCCTGGGCCGCGCCGTGGCCTATACCAGCGACGCAGGCCGGCGCTGGGCCAAGGCCTGGCCCGACTGGCCCAGCTTCGCCGGGTTCTGGTCGCAGGTCATTCGCTGGTCGATGCGACCGGCCGATCGGGGCAACCTGACGCTCAACGTCCGCCGCGACGAGGGCGGGATCAAGGTGGTCGTCGACGCGCTGGACAAGAGCAACCAGTTCCTCAACTTTCTCCAGATCCAGGGGAAGGTCGTCGACCCCGACCTGAAATCGTCCTCGATCGAGCTGGCCCAGACGGCGCCGGGCCGGTACGAGGCGATGATCCCCAACGCCAGTGCCAGTGGCAACTACTTCGTGAACCTGGGGTATCGCGGGCCGGAGAACATCCAGGGGGTGATCTCCTCGGGCGTGTCGGTCCCCTACTCGGACGAATACCGCGAGCTGCGGAGCAATCCCACCACGCTGGAGACCCTCGCTTCGGTGACCGATGGCCAGGTCGCCCGTTGGAAGTTCTTGCCCGACGGCCGCATCGACCTGGCGCGCACGATCGCCGGGAGTGACCACTTCCGCCGCGACCCGGGCCTGATCAATCCCCGGTCCTTCGCGCCGCTGTGGCCGGCGCTGTTGTGGTTGGCGACCTGCCTGTTCCTGGGCGATGTCGCGGTCCGCCGGATCGCGCTCGACGTCGCGGCGATCCGGCAGGCCATGGCCAACGAGTGGCAGAAGATCCGCGGCCAGGATGTCCCGGCTGCCAGCGACTACATGGAGAAACTCAAAAGCCGCAAGGCCGAGGTCGACGAGCAGCTCGACCGCTCGCGCGCCGCGACCACGGCGGATCGCCCGGAGATTTCCCCGGACCTCTTCCCGACCACACCCGGGGCCGGACCCATCGGCGAGCCCATCCTGGAAGGAACCGCGCTTGGGGAACGCACCCGGCCGGCCGAGCGGCCGCGTGCCCCGGGCCTCGCCGACGCGGCGCGCCAGCCCGAGAAAGACAGCTATACCAACCGGCTACTCAAGGCCAAGCAGCGCGTCTGGGAAGAGCGCGACAAGGATAAGGAGAAGAAGCCCTGAGATTCGCCCCGCGCCGCTGCCGAGGCGGACGGCTGGATACCAGATTTCAGATTCCAGATTCCAGATTCCAGATTCCAGATTCCAGATGCATACCAAATTCCATACTCCAGATCGAAGATTCCTGACCGATGATTCAGAGTCTCCTGTATTGGGATATGGCTCGTGTGTACACGAGCCATATCCCAATTCGGCGGCAACACCGGTAACGGTAGCGACTGTTCCGAAAGCCCCGGAGGGGCGATCGGACGTAGCCAGGGGCGTCCGCCCCTGGACGAAGGGCCCTCTCCAGAACACACACCCCAGCCGAAGGCGTGGGGTGGGTGGCTCGGCACAGCACCAGGGGCGGACGCCCCTGGCGACGTGCGTCCGCCCCCTCTCAGGTTTCCGAGGAACCAGGCTGGTTCGAATCCCGACGCCGACTTGCAGCAATCCGGCTGACGGGATCGAGTCCATCAAAAACTCAATTGTTGCTTGGGATTTGGAATCTCCTATTTGGAATCTGGACTCTTCCATTTGGGATCTGGAAATTGGCATCCTCTGGACGGATCCACCGCCGGCTGAACCGGTCGACCTCCGGACGAACCAACATCGCTGTCCCAGAAAGGAACGTCGTTCATGACTTTCGTACCCTCCGCCGAATCGATGGAAGCGCGCGCCGAGGAATTCCGCGCGGCGTATGAGCGGGTGAAGTCCGAGATCGCCAAGGTGATCGTCGGCCACGACGAGATCGTCCACGGGGTCTTGACGTGTCTGTTCATCGGCGGTCACGCGCTGTTGGAGGGGGTGCCCGGCCTGGGCAAGACCCTGCTGGTCCGCACGCTGGCCGACGCGGTGGACCTGGACTTCAACCGCATCCAGTTCACCCCCGACCTGATGCCCGCCGACATCATCGGGACCAATATGTGCATGGAGCTGCCCGACGGCCGTCGCATCTTCGAGTTCCAGGCTGGCCCGATCTTCTCCCAGATCGTGCTGGCCGACGAGATCAATCGGGCCACGCCCAAGACCCAGTCGGCCCTGCTCGAAGCCATGCAGGAGCACTCCGTCACTGTCGGCGGCACCATCCACCGGCTCAAGGAGCCGTTCTTCGTGATGGCGACCCAGAATCCCATCGAGCAAGAAGGGACTTATCCGCTCCCCGAGGCGCAGCTCGACCGGTTCTTGCTCAAGCTGATCGTCGGCTACTCGACGCGCGACGAGCTGAGCACGATCCTCGACCGCACGACCCGGGGTGAGCGGCCGCGGGCGGCGAAGGTCATGGACGGGGAGACCTTGCTGCGGTTCCAGGCGCTGGTCCGCGACGTGATCGTCGCGCCCCATGTGCAGGACTATGCCATCCGGCTGGCGCTGGCCACCCATCCCAAGGGACCTTATGCCGCCGAGGCGACCAACCAGTATGTGCGGTGGGGGAGCAGTCCCCGCGGCGTTCAGACCCTCGTCCTGGCCGCCAAGGTCCGTTCCCTGCTCGATGGCCGGTACAACGTCAGCTTCGAGGACCTGCGCCGGGTGTACCTCCCCAGCCTGCGGCACCGCATCCTCTTGAACTTCGAGGCCCAGGCCGAGGGGATTGATCCCGACGAGGTCCTGCTCAAAGTCCTGGACGCGGTCCCCGAGAAGGTCGAGACTCGGGCCGCCTGATCCACAGTGGGCCGCGACGACAACGGGCGAAACACCAAGATGCGTGACATTTACGACCCACCGCCGGCGCTGGAGCAGGAGTGGACGCCTCCCAAGCGCGAGCCCTTGATCTTCACGACCGGGGACCTGATGTGCCTGGTCGGACTCTGCGCCGTGTTGTTCGCCGCGGCGGTGGTGGGGTGGGCGACCGAGCCCGAGCTGGCGATTGCGACCGCGGCGGCCGGGGCCCTGGTGATCCTCGAGAGCTGGCTGACGGCGCTGAATTACTTGCACCGCTGCCGGCCGCTGAGGCTGAAGGCGCGGTGGACCATCTTCCTCGCGGCCCTGGTGCCCTGGCTGGTGGGCCTGGGAGTCACGGTCACCGTGATGCTGTCGCTGTTCTGGATCTCGGACCTGATCAGTTAAGATTGTGATTTCCGCGGCGGGCGCAGGCGGCCTGGGAAAGTCGTGAGATTCGGGATCGCCAATCCCGGTTCCAACATCAACAGCATCCGGATCATCCGCATTTGGAATCAGGCATTTGCGATTCCTCCCGGGTTGCATCGCAGTCCCCGTCGGCTCGAGGGCAAGATAGTCATGACCGCGACCACCGAGACCCCGCTCCTCGATCCGGTGTTCCTCCACAAGCTGGAGCAGCTCGAGCTGGTCAGCCGCAAGATCTTCGTCGGGCGGATGAAGGGCGAGCGGAGGAGCAAACGGCGGGGGTCGTCGGTCGAGTTTGCCGAGCACCGCAACTACGCGATGGGCGACGACCTGCGGCACATCGACTGGAATGTTTACGGCCGGCTCGACAAGCTGTTCTTGAAGCTCTTCCTGGAAGAGGAAGACTTGCACGTCTACACCCTGCTGGACACCAGCCTGTCGATGGACTTCGGCACGCCGACGAAGCTCCGGTACGGCAAGCAGGTGGCGGCGGCCCTGGCGTTCATCGGGCTGGTGAACCACGACCGCGTGCTGGTCGACACCTTCAGCGCCCGACTCGACCAGGGGATCCACGGCATCCGGGGCCGGTCGCAGATGTGGCGGGTCGTCCAGTACCTGGAGCGGTTGGAGCCATCCGGCGCCAGCAACCTGACCGCCGCGGCGCGCGAGTTCGCCATCCGGCACGCCGGCAAGGGGGTCGTCGTCGTCATCTCCGACTTCCTCGATAAACGCGGTTATCAGGAGGCCCTCCGCTACTTCCTGGCGCGAAACATGGACATCTACGTCGTCCAGGTTCTCAGCCAGGAGGAAGTCGAGCCCGAGCTGGTCGGTGACCTCCGCCTGGTCGACGCCGAAGACGACGAGATCGCCGAGATCACGATCAGCGCGCCGCTGTTGAAGCGGTACAGAGACAACCTCAACGCCTTCGTCGCCGGCTTGAAAGACTGGTGCACCAGCCGCGGCATTACCTACATCTTCACGACCAATCAGTTCCCCTTTGATAAGCTGATCCTGAACTATCTGCGGGAACGGGGGCTGGTGAAGTGAGATTTTGGGTTTTCAACTCTGGATTTTGGATTGGGGGGCCTGAACGCCCGGACCAATCCAAGATCCAGGAATCCGAAGCCACGGAATCCTCGGCCTGAAGACCGGGCAGGACAGGGCTCAATCCAAAATCGAGAATCCAGAATCCCAAATCGATGAATCGCTGGCAGATTACAAATCCTTGGGTTTTCTTCGGGCTGGGCGCGGCCCTGGTGGCGTATTTGCTGTATACGATGGTGCGCCGGCGCAGGGGGGAGCGGGCGGGGGTGCGGGATCGGGAGCCGGAGCTTTGACGGTGGGGGCTTGGGGGATGGGTAACTTCTGGAGCGGACTGAGTCAGTTGAGCATCCCGATCCAGTTGAACACACCGCTGGGACTGGCGGCGTGGTCGGCGCTGGCGGGCGTGCCGGTGGGGATCATCGCGCTGTATTTCCTCAAGCTGAGGCGGCGGCCGGTGCGGGTGCCCAGCACGCTCTTGTGGCGGCGCAGCCTGGAAGACTTGCACGTCAATAGCCTGTTCCAGCGGCTGCGGCGGAATTTATTGCTGTTCCTCCAGCTCCTGGCGGTCGTGCTGGCGATGCTGGCCCTGACCGGTCCGCAGGTCAAGGGGACCGGCGCCCTGGGACAACGATTCGTCCTGATGATCGACAACTCCGGGAGCATGTCGGCAACCGACGTGGCACCGAGCCGGCTGGCCAAGGCCAAGGAGGCGGCCAAGAAGGTGGTCGAGGCCATGGACGGCGATGACCTGGCGATGGTGATCTCCTTTTCGGAAACCGCTCGCGTCGAGTCGAACTACACCAGCGACCGCCGCTTGCTCGCCTATCGCATCGACTCGATCCAGCCGACGCAGGCGACGACCGCGCTGCGGGAGGGCCTCCAGGTGGCCGCCGGCCTGGCCAATCCCTCGAAGCAGATCGGCGAGGGCGTGGCTGCCTCCTCGGTCATCGCGCCCAAGATGTTCATCTACACCGACGGCGGCTTCGCCGACGTCGAAGGGTTCAGCCTGGGCAACCTGGAGTCGGAAGTTGTGGTGATCGGCCCTCCGCCGCCTCCCTATTCGCCCCCCGCCGAGGGAAGCAGCGGGGCCGACGAGAAGGCCCGCGTCCGGAATCCCTCGGATAACGTGGCGATCCTGGCCCTCCAGGCGCGTCGCGACGAGGACAAGCCACAGGTCTACCAACTCTTCGGCCGCGTCCACAACTTCCGGGCCGAGGAGGTCGCCACCGAGGCACAGCTCTATCGCCACGCCGCCGACAAACCCGGCGATGCCGGCGAGCTGGTCGACGCGATCGCGCTGAAGATCGGGCCCCAGAGCGACCAGTCGTTCAAGTTCGACCTGACCGACACCGAGCTGGCCCCGTATGAAGTTCGCCTGACGGTCCAGGATGCGCTCGCGCTGGACAACCGTGCCTTCACGGTCGTCGGCACCACGCGGAAGGCACAGGTGCTGGCGATTACACCGGGCAACCGCTACCTCGTCGACACGCTCAGGACGCCCTCCGCCGCCGAGCGCGCCGAGATCACGATCCTCTCACCCGAGGAGGCCAAGGGCGAGGCGATCGTGCGCGACCTCAAAGGGGGCCGCTACGACCTGGTGATCTACGACGGGGTGAAGCCCGATGCCTCCCCCGAGGCCAACGCGCTGTATTTCGGCCAGTTCCCGCCCGGCGCGGCGTATGAGAAGCCGAAGGACGTGGCTCAGCCGGTGGTCCTCGACTGGGACATCGGCCACCCGATCATGCAGTACATCCGCGACCTGTCGCTGGTTTACATCGCCGCGGCCCGCATGGTGGAGCTGCCCCCCGGAGCCAAGAGCCTGATCGACAGCAACCAGGGCTCGCTGGCCTTCCAGGCACCCCGCGAAGGGTTCTCCGACGTGGTCGTCACCTTCCCGCTCATGGAAGGGACCATGCCCAATACCACCTGGTTCCGGTACATCAGCTTCCCCCTGTTCATCTTGAACAGCATCCAGGCGCTGGGGAACGTCCGCGAGGGGGCCGGCGACGAGGTGGCCGTACCCGGCCGCCCGGTGCCGCTGCACGCCGAGACCATCAGCCGGGAGATCACCGTCACCTCGGCCGACGGCCGCGACACCGAGCGCGTGCCCCGCTCGCCCCAGGGGACCTTCGTCTACAACAAGGCCGCGCGCACCGGCGTCTATCTGGCGCAGTGGGAGCCGAACGGCCGGCTGCCCTTCGCGGTGAATCTCTTCGACTTTCGCGAGAGCGACCTGGCCCCGCGCGGGCTGGTGCCCGAAGGCACCCCCGCAAGCATGGCCGAATCGTACAAGATCAAGATCGGCTACAACCCGGTCACGGGTACGCAGAAGCTCCCGGACGTCCAGAAGGACATCTGGTGGTACTTCGCGCTGCTGGCCCTCGGCGTGCTCTTGGTCGAGTGGTACGTCTATAATCGGCGAGTCTACATCTGATCGGGCGTTCAGAATGAGAAGTGCTCAGAGATCGGCGCTGGGGACCTTGGCCGAGAGGATCCAGCCACGCCCCGACGATCTGATCACTCTGCGTCAACATCCGGTGAGACTCAGCGCAGGCCTTGGGACCGCAAGAGCTGATCGGCCCAGGCGGCGAGCTTGTCATCGAGGGGCGGCTTCGGTTCCTTGCGATAATCAACCCGCAGGTCATAACCGGCGCGGTCGTAGGCGGCGTCCAGCGCGGCCTGCAGGTCCAGGCGGCCGTCCGGGTCGCCGGCCTTCAGGGGGATCGGGATGATGGGGAGGCGCTGCGGCAGGCGGATCGGCCAGAGTTGCCCTCGAGGCCGTTGGGTCCTCCTGGAAACGTGAACCAAGTATTGATGGGCACCGATCTTCCTGGGAACGCGCACCATCCGCTTGCCGCGGAGCAGGTCGATCTCCACCCAGTGAGTCGGGGAGTACATGACCTGCCGCCTCTTCTGCTCGAAGCTCTCCCGGCCGGGGGACTTCGGTATCTTGTTCGCCGGGCTCAAGATCTCGATGACCGTGACGGCATCGCCCGCAGTGCGGTCGACGATTGTCAGGTACGCTTCGTGGACCTCCTCCTCGGTCCACGTCACCGCAACGACCGGTTCGGGAATCTCCAATTCCGAAGCTTCGTTCCCCAGCGCGAATGGTGCCGACTCCCAGCCGGCGCGACTGGCCACCTCAATGTCCGGGACTCGTGCCTGTATGTTGAATTCCTCTTCGGACTCGTCGGAAATGTACACCCGCTCCTCAACCTTGACGATGTACTTGGGGCGCAGTTGAGAGCTCAACAGGCCCTGGCATTCCGTGATGAGGTTGTGATGCACGTCAGACCACAAGGCAGGGTTCTCGAGATAGGGATCCATTCCTGGGAAGGGTGAGGGCATCGCCGAGCACCTCCGAGTCGATCGAGAGAGGGACGTCTCCGCCACACCGCGATTGGCATTCTAGCAGGTTGCTCGATCCGTGCCATCGTCGGCCCTACACCCAATCCCGTTCCAAGGCCTCGCGCTGCTGTCGCTGAGTGTTCCAGAACTCCAGGTCAGGTCGAGCGGTCGAAGCTCGGCCGGTCCTCAACACGAACCGGGTGATTTCCGGCGGGCAGCCGCCCCAGCGATACGGGTGCCTGCCGGCGATGCCTTCGCTGACGTACATGAGGGTCTTCCCCCGGCGGAAGAAGCCGCGGTCGAACCGCCGCGAGTAGACGCTGGGCATGAAGACGGCCCCGACCAGCGGCAGCCGGATCTGACCGCCGTGGTTGTGCCCGCAGAACATCAGGTCGATCCCCCAGCGCGCCGCCTGGTAGAACCGATCGGGCGAATGGCTCAGGAGGATGCGGAAGTCGGCCGGCGGCATCGCGCGCGGGTCGACATCGGGACCCCACGGCGCCGCGGTGCCGCCGAGGGCGATCGTCACCCCATTCGCCTCCAATCCGGTCCACTGGCCTTCCAGAGTCTCGAACCCGGCCTGATTCAACTGGTCCAGGATCGTCCAAGACGGGTGCTGATAGTCGTGGTTGCCCAGGATCGCGAACTTGCCCAGCCGGGCCCCCAGCGGTCGGAGCAAGGGCTCGATCCAGCCGATGGCTTCCGCGTGCTCGACGACGTCGCCGGTGAGGACCAGCAGGTCGGCGTCCCAGCCGCGGCAGGCCTCGAGCACGCGCTGGAAATACCGGCAGTCGAAGCAGGGGGCCAGGTGGAGGTCTGTGATCTGGACGATCTGGAGGCCGTCCAGCGGATCCGGCAAACCCGGCAGCGCGACGTCCCATTCGCGGAGGCATAAGCGGAACGCCTCGTTGCCGGGGAGCCGCAAGAGCCACGAGTGCCGGCCGGGCCCGATGAGGTCGGTGTGCCGGCCCGGGGCGGCGAGGTCGCACCGCGCCTGGTCTTGGGGCGCGACCCCCTCGGGCCGTCGCCGCACGGCCAGGGCCAGCGAGGCGAGCGGCCAGCCGACTGAGCCGGAGATCGTGCAGAGCGCGGCGTAACTCCACAGCGGCCAGGGCCAGGCCCACCACGGGTGCTGGAGGTGCTTGCCGAGCAAGAGGGCTGAGGAGACCCACAGGCCGGAGTAGAGCACCGGCCGGAGCCGATCCATCACCGACTCGGGATATCCCAGGCCGCTGCACACATTGATCACCAGAATGAAGTGACAGAGGTGGCCCAGTCCCGCGGGGATCGCCAGCGCGACGATGGCCGGCCATGGCCAGTCAGGTCTCATGATGGGCATTCTCGACGGGTCGGGAGTGGTCGTCAGCCGGGTCGCGCCCGGTGGCGTGGCTGGCCGGGGCGCCGGGAGGCTGGCCGCGGGTCGGTGGCGCCGGCGCCAGGAGGACCTGCGCCGCGGGGGCGGATCCCTTGGCCGGGTTGCCGTCCGCGGTCCCCGGCGACGCCGGCGACGCGGAGCGGAGGGCTTGCTCGACGGCTTCCATCAGGCGATCGGCCCGGAACGGCTTGTACAGGACCGTTTGCAACCCCTCCTGCCGTGCCTTGACGATCGAGTGGGAGGGGTCCCAGCCGAATCCCGTCATCAGAATGATCGGCACGTTGGGCTGGACCTCCCTCAACCGCTTGAACGCCTCATAGCCATCGAGGTCCGGCAGGCGGATGTCGACCAGGGCCGTCGCATAGGGGCTCTGCCGCATCAGGGCGATCGCTTCGTGCGCGTCGCGGGCCGTCTCCACGCTGGCCCCGAGGTTGCCCAGCAACTGATGGGCCGAGCGGCGGATCGATTCGTCGGCGTCGACCACGAGGATTCGCGTCCCGGCCAGCCGGGGCGCCGTGGCCGCCGGGGCCTGCCGCGGCGGCGGCGCGATGGTCGAGCCAGCCTTGTGGATCAGGCTGCGGATCTCGCGGGCCCGGTACAAGAGATGCCGCAGCCGCGCGATGATGTCCTCGTCGTGGCCGGCGTACCGGTCCAGCACGGTGGTCGCGTCGGTGATGATGTCGTCCAGGGGAATCGCCAGCTCGCGATTGATCGCCTCCACCGACGCGATGGCCGTGCCCACCTTCTCCGCCTGGAGCAGCTCCAAGGTGTTGAGCGCCGCGGCGATATTTCGCCCGTAGATCTCGATGAACTGGCGGTCGCGATCGTCGAAGGCATCCGGCTGGGGGCTCTCGACGTTCAGCGTCCCGATGACCGTTCCGTGGTAGATCAAGGGGACAGTCAGCGAGCTCCGCGAGCCGGCGGCGCCCTCCAGGTAGAGCGGGTCCTTGGTCGTATCGGGGCAGACGTAACTGATCCCGGTCGCCGCCACGAAGCCGGTCACCCCGTTTCCCTCCTTGCGTGCGTAGAGCTCGCGGTTGGCCGCCAGCGGGGTCATCCCCACGGTCAACAGGGGAACCAGGCGGTTGCTCGGCCGCTCCAGCAGGCGGATCTCGATGAAATCCAGGCCGAGCAGGTCCTTCATGTGGCGGGTGATGTTGTACTTCAGCAGGTCGGTCCGCTCCTCCACCCCCATCTGGGCGAGTTCCTCGGGGGTCAGGTCGGCCAGCTCATCGCCCGCCTTGTGGATGGCATTGACCTTGAGCTGCTGCTGGGTCTCGTCGGTCGTCTCGCGCGTCAGCGCGATCAAGTGGGTCAGCGCGTCCGATGCGTCGAAGACCGGGGTGACCGTCACCCGCAGATAGCGATTGCCGGCGATCCGCATCGCCGTGCTGGCCGGCGCCTTCGTCGCCACGGCGGTCGTGAACGGGCAAGGATCCGGTCCCAGGGTCTCGGGATCGTTCAGGGCCTTGTAGAACGGCGACCCGATCACCGGACTCCCCGAAACGGTCAAGGAGTGGAACTCGGGATTGGCCCAGATGATCCTCAAGTCGGGATCGACCACGGCAACCCCGTCGGCGATGGCGTCGAGGATCTCCTCGGCCTGCATCATCATCCCCACCCATCGGATCGCCGAGAGCTGCGAGGCGTCGACATAAACGGCGGCGAAGGTTTGCTCCCGCAGCAGCGACAGCGCCTTCGAGATGGTGCGCGCCGTCACCAGTTCGAACGACTGGGCGAGGCAGTCGAGCGTGGACTTGCCATGCGCGCTGTCGCGGTCTATGACCAAGAGTCGAGGCTTCTTAGCCACACCGGTCACCCCTACCTGCCTCGCGTGCGGACCGACCCTTCGGCACAACACCGCGCCGAGCCTGATGCGTACCTGGCCAACCGAACGTGATCCAATCATCAATCCTAGTCCACCTAGACCAGCGCGGCAAGGCGCCCTCGGGAACTTGACAGCCGGTTCCGGGGTCATTAGTCATGGGTCATGGGGAGTCGACGACCCGCCCGGGGCGGCTGGGCCGGGTGCAAGCGTTCAGACCGGGTCATCCCCACGCGGCGGATTCGGATCGAGCTGTCCCGGCCTCAGGACCGAGGACGAAACTGATGCGTCCCACGCAACGATTGACGGGCAAGCAGGGTGCGCTGCTGGTGGTGGACATGCAGGAGAAGCTCCTGGCGCGGATCCCGGACCACCAGCGGGTGGTCGCCCACTGCGTGGCCCTGATCCGCGGCGCCCGGGCGCTGGGACTGCCCGTCTGGGCGACCGAGCAGTATCCTCGCGGGCTCGGGCCTTCCACCCCGGCCATCGCCGAGCTGATCCCCGAGCGCCCGGCCAAGACGACCTTCCACTGTTGCGGCGTCCCCCAGCTCCTGGAGCAGCTTTACGGCCGGAATCTCCGCCATGTGACGGTCGCCGGGATCGAGGCCCACGTCTGCGTCGCACAGACGGCCCTCGAACTGCTCGACCTGGGCTTCCGCGTCCAGGTCCCCGCCGATGCCGTGGCCTCCCGGCACCCGACCGACTGGGAATTCGCCCTGCGCCGCCTGGAACGCGCCGGAGCGGTCGTCTCCACCACCGAGTCGGTCCTGTTCGAATGGACCGAACGTTCGGACTGCCCTGAGTTTAAAGCGATCAGCGAGTTGGTCAAGTCGCTGGACAGGAGTGGCCAGTGACGCCCCTGGCCACGACGCCATGGAGTTGCGCCCGTGTCCCTCGTCCCGCCACCTCCGACACCGAGCTCCCTGAGTCTTTCGCCACGGTGGCTTCTGGGACCCGGTCCCAGCGAGGTGCATCCCCGCGTCCTGGCCGCGATGGGCAGGCCCCTGGTCGGGCATCTCGACCCGGAGTTCCTGACCCTGATGGATGAGATTCAAGACCTGCTCCGGTATGTCTTTCAGACCGCCAACCGCCTGACGCTGGCCATCCCAGGGACGAGCATGGCCGGCATGGAAACGGTCCTCGTCAACCTGATCGAGCCCGGCGACCGCGTGCTGGTCTGCATCAACGGTTTCTTCGGCGCGCGGATGCAGGATATTGCGGAACGCGCCGGGGCGCAGGTGACGGTGATCGAACGGCCTTATGGGGAGGTTTTCGACCCGGATGAGGTGAGGGCGGCCCTTTCGCGGATGGGACCGAAGGTCGTCGCGATCGTGCATGCCGAGACGTCGACGGGTGCCTGGCAGCCGATCGAGGAGATCGCGCGGATCGTGCACGAGGCGGGCGGCTTGATCGCGCTGGATGCCGTGACATCACTGGGTGCCATCCCGATCGAGATCGACGCCTGGGAGATCGACGCGGTCTACTCGGGGACCCAGAAGGGTCTGAGCTGCCCGCCGGGCCTGGCGCCGATCTCGCTGGGGCCCCGGGCCGTTGAGGTCCTGAACCGGCGGAAGACCAAGGTCCGGAGCTGGTACCTGGACCTGACGATGCTTCAGCGCTACTGGGGAAGCGAACGGTTCTATCACCACACGGCGCCAATCAGTCTGCACTACGCCCTCCGCGAGGGTCTGGCCGTGGTGGTCGAGGAGGGGCTGGAGGCCCGGTTTGACCGGCACGCGCGCAACGGCCGGGCCCTCCACGCGGGGCTGGCCGCGATGGACCTCAGTCTGGTGACCGACCCGAACCACCGCCTGCCGCAGTTGACATGCGTGCGAATCCCCCCGGGCATCGACGACCTGACAGTTCGCCGGCGGTTGCTCCAGGACTGGGGCATCGAGATCGGCGGCGGCCTCGGGCCGCTCAAGGGCCAGGCGTGGCGGATCGGCTTGATGGGGTATGGCGCGCGGCCGAGCAGCGTCACCCTGCTGCTGGCCGCACTGGAGACCTGCCTCCGCGACCTGGGATACCCGCTCGAGCCGGGCGCGGCCATCCAGGCCGCGTCCGCGGCGTACGCCGAAGCCGGCGAGTCGGTGATGCCGTAGGGCCGGCTCTGCCGGCTGCAACGGACCTGGCGCTCCACGACCCGCGCCCGGCCGAGCCGGGCCTACGGCGTCGGCCGTGCCGGGGCGGCGGCCTTTGCCCGATCCGCCAAGGTGATGACTTGCTTGATGCGCTCGTGCCGTCGCTGCAACTGCTGGATCCGTAATCCGACCTCGTTGATCTCGGCTTCGGTGATCCCGATCTGGGCCATGGCGATCTTGAGTTCTCCCTCCGCCTTGGCCACCTCAATCGGGGCGACCGAGCCCGGGGTCTGGTCATTGAGTCGCTTGTTTCGGGCCGCGACGACAGCCGCCACTTCCTCTTGAGCTTGAGCTTTCGCGCGCTCGGCGTTCTTGCGGCGCATCTCCAACTTGAGACGTTCGATCTCGTCGGCGAGGTCTGCGTCGAGATCTTCCAACTGGGCCGCCGTGAGGAGGACTTTGCCCCGCGCCTGTTCCCGCAACTCGGTCGAAATCGTGTGGGCTTGGTAGAGTTTCTCCCTGAGCTCGAACATCTCCAAGGCTAGTTGGAGTTGGACCTCCAGCTCGCGGATTGAATTCGTGGGCGTCGAGGAAGTCCGTCGTGAATCGGAATCGGGTCGAGCTGGAGCGGGGATCGGGCGGTTCGGCTCGCTTCGGATTGGGGCCGTGGTCGCGGGCGGTGTGATCGAGGACTTCGGCACGGACGCCGGAGGCGTCGCGCCGCGTCGCTTGGGCAACTCTCCGGTGGCGTCCCGACGGGCCTCTCCCCCCTGGAGTTGGTCTTGGAGCGTCGCGATCAGCCCCCGGATCTGTTTCACATCCTCTTCTGCCAGCGCGAGTTTGCCCTGGGCATCCGAGAGCATCTGCCTGGCCCTGGCCAGCTCGTCGGTGGCGGCCTCCCGACGGCCGTGTGCTTCCCGGAGTGCGGACTGGGCTTCCTCGAGCCGCGCCCTGGCCTCTCGGCGGCGTCGCTCTCCTTGGTCCCCCGACTCGTCGCGCACCGTCCCTGGAGGTGTCTGGTACTCGGCGTAGGTCACGACGACCACGCCGCCGGCCGAGAGGCCGGTTGCCAGGATGGCCAGCCCAATCCATTTCCATTGAGCGAGTTTCATGGTCGTGAGCACTCCTTGAGCGAGGGCCAGCGCGGACGCGGCGGCCACGCCGGACGGGATGGTGGAGGACGAACCAAAGCCCAAGGCCGCCTGGACCGTCGTGGACACCAAGGACGGCGGCACGGTCGAACCCGTGCCCAGGATCGTGGCGGTCGGGGCATAGCCCCGGCGGGTCAGCCGCTTCTTGAGCAGATCGCGGCCCCGGGCCAAGCGGCTGCGCACCGTGCCGACCGGGCAATGGAGTTCCGCCGCCGCCTGCTCGTGGGTCCGCCCTTGTAGGTAGCACAACACCAACGGCGCACGATACTTCTGCGGCAGTCGGGTCAACTCCTGATCGAGCACCGGGCTGATCTCCAGCCCATCCGAATTCTCCGGGGCCGTGGCGACCTCCAGCTCGGCGACGGCCGTCTCGCGGACCCGGCGGCGGAGCGTCTGAGCTCGGGCCCGGCGCGCCACCCGGTACGCCACGCCATAAAGCCAGCTCGAGAGCAGTCCCCGATCCCGGATCGCCGGCGCCTTGCGCACCAGCACCAGGAATGTCGCCTGGAAGGCGTCTTCGATGTCGCGCGGGTCGCGGAGCATCCGCCGGCACAGGCCCAGCACCATCGGCCCGTGCAGGTCGACCAGGGCCTCAAAGGCCGCCTCGTCGCGACCAGCCAGGTAACGCTCCAGGAGCTGTCCGTCCCCGAGTCCGCCCAGAGTCCCTTCCCGGAACAGCCGGTCGATCTGCCGCAAGACGATCCCACGGCCGGCGCAGGCCATCCGCTCACCTCCCATCGGGTGCCCGATCCTCCAAGTTACTGCACCCAGAACCGGAACCAATCCCCAAATCGCGCGCGGTCGCGCCATTTTCTCAGCCGCCGCCGTCCGAAATGTTTCGTCCTCAGCACTTGCGGCCGATCGGCTCGGTGGTTAGACTGATGTACGACGTTCGTAAGAGATGGCCGCTGATCTCTTCCGGAATCTGGAATTTGGAATTCTGGAATCCGGAATTTGGAATTCTGGAATCTGGAATTCTGGAATCTGGAATCTGGATGGAATCTGGAATCTGGAATTTGGAATTCTGGAATCCGGAATTTGGAATTCTGGAATCTGGAATTCTGGAATCTGGAATCTGGATGGAATCTGGAATCTGGAATCTGGAATCTGGAATTTGGAATTCTGGAATCTGGAATCCGGAATCCTGGAATCTCAAGTCCAGGGGGGATTTCCCGATGCGCGAGCTGGAAAAGCCGGTAGCCCGAGTGTTTCGGCGGATGCGATCGCAGCGGTTCCTGACCGCCCTGGTGTGGTCGTGGGCGATCGGGCTGGTCCTTGTGGCCGGGGTGATCGGCGCCGAGAAGCTGCTCAATCTCAGCTTCCCCACCCCGGATTGGGTGCCGTTCGCCGTGGCCGGTGCGCTCGGCGTGCTGGTGGCGGCGGGCGTGGCGATCCTCTCCGGCCCCAGCCGGCTGGACGCGGCCGTCGCCATCGACCGGGCTTTCCACCTCCAGGAGCGGCTCAGCTCGGCCTTGACCTTGCCCGAGGATCTGCGCGAGGCACCCGCCGGCAAAGCCTTGATCGCCGACGCGGTCCGGAGGGTGACCGACCTGGACGTCGCCGCCGAGTTCGGACTGCGCCTGCCCCGCCGCGCCTGGATCGTGCTGTTCCCCGCGGCCCTCGCCGTCCTGCTGGTCTTCGTCCCCCCCCTGGTGCCCAGCAGCGCCCAGGCCCGAACCAGCGAGCAGATCGATGTCAAGGCGCTGGCCAAGCAAGCTCGAGCTCTCAGCAAGAAGATCGCCAGCCAGCGCCAGGCGATCGACAAGCAGAAGTTCCCCGAGGCCGAGAAGATCCTGGCCCAGATTGAGAAGAAGATCGAGGAGCTGACCAAGGCGCCCCCGGCAGGCAAGGATAAGCTCATGGTCGAGCTGAATTCCCTGACCGACGCCTTGAAGGAGCGGCAGAAGCAGCTCGGCTCACCCGAGCAGGTCAACCGCCAGCTCCAGCAGCTCAAGGAGATGGGCAGCCAGGGACCGGCCGACGAATTCGCCAGGGACCTGGCCCGGGGCGAGTTCAAGAAGGCCGCCCAGGAGCTCCAGAAGCTCCAGGAGAAGCTCCAGGCGGGCAAGATGACCGAGGCCGAAAAGAAGGCGCTGAAGGAACAGCTCCAGGAGATGGCCAGGAAGCTCCACGACCTGGCTCACCTCGAACAGCGGAAGAAGCAACTGGAAGACGCCCGCAAGAACGGCGGCCTCACCCAGAAGCAGTACGAGCGCGAGATGCAGAAACTCCAGGAGCAGACCAAGAACCTCAAGCAGCTCCAGCAGCTCGCCAACAAGCTCGCCCAGGCCCACGAGGCCCTGCAGAAAGGGGACACGAAGAAAGCCGCGGAGTCGATGGGCATGACCCAGCAGCAGCTTCAGGAGATGGCCAAGCAGCTTGAGGAGATGCAGTCCCTGGACAACGCCCTGGCCGACGTCCAGGACGCCAAGAACGGCATGCCCGCCGACATGATGAACCGGCTCGGCGACGACCTGAACACCCTGGGGATGAATATGCAGATGCGCATGCCCGGCAACAATGCCATGCGAGCCGGCCGCGGCCAGGGCGATCGGCCCGAGGCCCCCGATCAGACCTCGACTTACACGGCCAAGGTCAAGCAGCAGATGGTCAAGGGCAAGGCCGTCCTCCAGGGCTTCACCACCCCGAGCAAGACCGTCAAAGGACAGACCGTCATCGACATCCAGGGCGAGCTCGATGCCGCCACCGACTCCTTTGCCAATGCCCTCTCGAACCAGAAGATCCCCAAGAGCCTGGAGAAGCACATCCGGGCCTATTACGATCAACTGAACAAGGGGCACTGATTTGTCCAGTGTCCGTGGTCCGTGGTCCGTGGTTCGCTTCGCGGGCTGACTCGCCTGGTCCGAGAAAGCTGGGGCACTCGACGAAGGGTGGTGACGGCGCACCGGAGCGGAAGCTCCTACAACGGACCACGGACCACGGACCACGGACTAAGCTTGTCTTCTGCCCATTTCCGTAACTCTTTTAAGATCAATGACTTGCGGAAATAGTGATCGCGAGGACACTGAATTCCGTAATTCCTTGTGCTAATTGGGTT
>JAJPJC010000344.1 GCA_021324445.1 Isosphaeraceae bacterium | reverse complement strand
GCTCTTCCAAGGGGAGGCGCCGGAACGCTCTCCCAGGGGCTACCGCCCCTGGCTATTGACCACCGCCCCCATTCGGGGGCTCAGATACCCTTAGGAACAGACTCTAACGGAACGGGCCAAGCCAAGTTTCCACTGGATCACACGCGGACGCTCCGGGAATCCTTCCATGAAAGACCGCCTCCTGACTCCAATCGGTGCCCTGGCCTTGCTGGTCACGACGATCCCATCCAGCGCCCAGGTGGTGGATCCACCCCGGGCGCCGGCCGCCCGGCCGGCCGACCCCAAGCAAGCTCGCGAGCGGACCTGCTTCCAGACCCACGCGCGCTGGGACGCGAGGCTCCAACTGCGTTCCGACGTCGCGATCTGTTACGGCGTGGACCGATCCTTGCCCCAGCGGATCGCCCAGTGGAAGGCGCAGGGCTACATCCCGCACCTGATGACGGGCGTCTCCTGGGGCCAGTATCAGGATTATCTTTACGGCCGTTTCGACGGCGTTCGGCACGTCGACGAGGCGCAGCGCGACCGCAACGGCCGCGTCATCTCCCACGGCGGCGACGTCTATTACATGTCCCCGGGCGAGAGCTTCGGCAAGTTCCTCTGCCAGGGCGTCCAGCGCGCCATGGACGCCGGCGCCGAGGCGGTCCATCTCGAGGAGCCCGAGTTCTGGGTCCGCGGCGGTTACAGCGCGGGATTCCAGCGCGAGTGGAAATCCTACTACCACGAGGACTGGATCCCACCCCATACTTCGCCCGATGCTCAGTTCCGCGCCTCGATGCTCAAGTACTACCTCTACCGCCGGGCCTTGAAGCAGGTCTTCGACTTCGTCAAGGCCGAGAATGCCCGGACCGGCCGTCACGTCAAGTGTTATGTGCCGACGCACAGCCTGATCAACTATGCCCACTGGAAGATCGTCAGCCCCGAGTCGAGCCTGATGCAGGTCGGTGCCGACGGGTTCATCGCCCAGGTCTGGACGGGAACCGCGCGCACGCCCAACGTCTATCAGGGCCTGCGCCGGGAGCGGACGTTCGAGGCGGCGTTCTTCGAATACGGATCGATGAGGAACGTCGTCAAGTCCAGTGGTGGGACCGTCTGGTTCCTCAACGACCCGATCGAGGACAACCCGGATCATTCCTGGGAGGACTATCGGACCAACTGGGAGAGCACGCTGACGGCCTCGCTGTTCTGGCCGGAGGTCTGGCGGTTCGAGGTGATGCCCTGGCCCGAGCGGATCTTCCGCGGCCGGTATCCGACCGTGGACCGGGCCCATCGCCAGCCCGGCGAGCGGGTCGTCCGCGAGCCGATCCCGCCGGCCTATGCCACAGAGCTCTTGACCGTCATCACGGCGCTCAACGACATGGACCAGCCGGACATCGCCTGGGATTGCGGCACGCGCGGCATCGGCGTGGTCGTGTCGGACACCATGATGTTCCAGCGGGGCGACCCCAGTCCCTCCGACGCCAACCTCGGGTCGTTCTACGGGCTGGCGATGCCCTTGCTCAAGCGCGGCATCCCGGCCGAGCCGGTCCAGCTCGAGAACGCGACGATCCCGGGTGCGCTCGCGCCGTACAAACTCCTGGTGATGACCTACGAGGGGATGAAGCCGATGACGCCCGGCGTGCACGCGGCGCTTGCCGCGTGGGTCAGGGCAGGGGGCGGCCTGGTCTTCCTCGGCGATGACGCCGATCCCTACAACACCGTCCACTCCTGGTGGAACGATTCGAAGGCGGGGATGGCCTACAAGGCGCCGCGCGAGCACCTCTTCGAGCAACTGGGCCTGCCCGGGGACTCCTCGACCGGCCTCCATACCGTCGGCCAGGGAATCCTGCTGTATGACCGGCGCAGCCCCGCGGCACTCACGTATCAAAAGGACGGCGCCGATCAGCTCCGGGCGCTGATCCGCACGGCCGGCGCAGCGGTCCACCTGAGTTATCGCGAAACCAATCACCTGACCTTGAGGCGCGGTCCCTACGTCGTCGCCGCCGGCCTGGACGAGTCGCTTGACGGCCCCCCCGCCGTCCTGCGGGGGCATTTCCTCGACCTGTTCGATGCCCGGCTGCCGATCGTCGAGTCGGTCCGCCTCGACCCCGGCAGCCGCCGCTTGCTCTTCGATCTCGATCGCCCGCGACCGCCGGGCCCGGCAGTGCTCGTCTCGGCCTGCAAGGCCCTGGGCGCCGAGACCGCCACGGACGGCGCCTTCCGGTTCTTCGCCGAGGGACCGGACAAGACCGAAGCGGTTGTGTGCGTGGCCCTGACCGCCGCCCCGAAGGACGTCTTGCTCGATGGCCAGGCCTTGCCGGCCGACGCGCGGTCCTGGGACGACCGCACCAGGACACTGCGATTCCGATTCCCAAACGCGCCCGCTGGACACTGGCTGACGATCCGGTGACCGCCTCCGGCACTCTCTCAGACGGGGCAGTAGCAGGAGTAATAACTGGAGAAGTCGTTGTCGAAGGCGAAGTTGGTGAACGAGACGGTCACGGTGATGTCCAGGCCCTGGACATAATGCAGGCAGCCGATAGGCAGGAACAAGATCTCGCCAGGATGGAGGACGCATTCGAGGACCTGCGGCTGCTCGAACGCCGGACGGGGCAGGGGCGGCGTGACCCGCCCATCGACCTGGGAAAAGCAGTGGAAATGATTCCGCATCAAGGGGATGTCCCAGGAGGGGGCGATCTTGACCAGCTTGCGGCCGATCACCTGGGCCATGAAGTTATTCGTGAGGTCGTGGTGGAACGGCGTGACGGTGCCGGCGGGTCCCATCCAGAAGAAGCCGCCAGGATGGTCGCTCCGGAGGTACTCGGGGACCTGGACGATGTCGTCCCAGAGTTCCCGCAGGGCGTTGCGGTTGTGCGAATCGTTGTTCGCCGTCAGATAAAAGTCGTTCGTCTCGCCCAGATCGCGAACCCGGGCGACGAAATCGCCGAAACGAATCCGGCCGAGGTGCTGGTCCGACCGGATCTCGTAGTCCGGGCTCGTATTGCGATGCATCTGCACCTCGACCTCGCGGTCGCCGAAGTTCGCGGCGAAGTAGTCGAGGCTCCACTTGCGCAGGGCCGGCCAATCCTCCATCATGCCGGTGATGATCACGGGCCGATTGGCCGAGTAATACTCGCGGAGGAATTGGTCGCGCGGCAGCTTGTCGCGGCGCTCGACCGTGCCGGTCTCGGGGTGCAATCGCTGGAGCTTGCGGTAGATCGACAGGATCCAATCCCGCTTCCTCAACCGGTTGCGCAGCAGCTCGGCGCCGCGGAGGTAGGGGCTCTGAAGGGCCAGTTGGATCTCCCGCAGGCAATCGTGCGGCGCGAAGCCGCTGGCTTGCAACGCGGCAAAGAGACTGTCCGGGGTGGCCCCGACGAGCAGGTTCTCCGCAATCCAGCGCCGCCATTCATCGTCGAAGGGCTGGCCGACACCCGGAGCCGCGAACGCGACCGAGGAGCCGCCCGCCGAGTCCGGCGACTGCCGCTCTCGGGCTGACATCGAGGAATCCGCCATCGTCTTCCAGCCTCCGTCGTGCAAGACCCGCAGATGTTTGTTCTTCGGAAGACTTAACCACGAAAGACACGAAAATCATGGGAAGAATTCAGAATGTCTTCTCTTCTTTTTCTTCTTTCGTGCCTGTCGTGTCTTTCGTGGTTAAATCTTCCATTCGCCAATGGCCGAGGCGAGGATTACCCCGGGGACGTCTTGGCCGAGCCGTGGTGGACTTGCGGCGGCTTCACCTTGATCATGTGCGTGGTCGGGGCCGTCCGGCCGATCGCGTCACGGCCCTGGAAATAATCCCGCTGCCAACCATCCGGCCGGATTTCTCCCCGGGACTTCTGCTGGTGGAACTGCCGCCGCCCCTGGTCCCATTCCTGGTACGCGCGGTTCAGCTCCGGATCGTCGACCAGCCGCTGATACCGGACCGTCGCGTTCTCCAGGTCCGCGCAGACGTTCCGCGCCAGCGGGATGGCCTGGAAGAGCGGCTCGCCCAGCTCGAACCGCACCGGGTAATGAGGGATCATGATCTTGTAATTCATCGTGAAGGACATGCTCATCCAGTCGGTCTCGATCAGGGCGGTCAAGGGATGGGCGTTGGTCTTGAAGGAGTTGGCCGGCCCGCAGACCAGGAGGCGCGAGCCTTCGGGCTTGGTGCGGAAGAGGAACGGCGTGTTCCAGGTGATGATGCCCTCGCCAAACTGGCTGTTGATCCAGTGCGTCCAGACCTCGCCCGAGGCGTCGAACTGGAAGTCGATCGTCCCGGGATGAGTGGCCCCGCGCCAGGTGGCCGTGAAACCGACCGGGTTCTGGATCCACCAGCCGGTTTGATTGACGATCGTCAGGGGCAGGCAGCGGTAGGCATAGCGCTGGGGCGTGTTGTTCATCCACTCGCGCTGCCAGTCGGCCCAGCACCACTCCCAGCCCGTCCCATCCGTGCGGTTCTGCTTCATCATGCCATCGTCCACGATCTGGTAGATCTGGACCTCGAGTCGCGGTTGATCCATGGTTCGACCCTCCGGTTGGTCGTGCAGGGAGCCAGGAGCGGCCAAGGGATTTGCGCTCATTGCCATTGATTCTCAGGGGACCTGGGATGGATGGATATCAGCGTAGCGAACCGAGCTGCGGTGATCAATCGGGTTGATGAGTCGCGGTGCACGCGAATCGGCTCAAGACCCCGCGATGAGCACTCCGCGGCGGCCGAAAACGCTGGACAGGGCATAAAAAGCCAGGGCAACCAGGAGCAGGTGGTTGAAGCCGATCATGAGCGAGAGGTTCTCGGCCAGGCCGCCGAGGATCACGCCGGCGACGTTCGATCCCAGGGCCGCGTCGGGGCGTGGACTGTCGCGGAGCGTGCCGGCGAAGATGACGCCTGCGAAGAAGACCGGCACGAAGACCACGCCGCAGGCGGCCAGCGCGGGTAGCGGCCCCGGCAGGTGGAGGAAGCTCGACATCGGCACCACCCCGTTGAGCCCGAGCGAGCCGGCCAGGCAGGCATAGTGCGGCCAGAGCGTCCGCGGCCGGGTGGCCAGCACGAAGAGGTTGGCCAGCAGGATCATCACCAGGATGGCCGCGAAGACCAGGGAATTGACCATCCAGGTCGAGCCGAAGACCAGCGCCATGTGGACGACGCCCTTGGTCTCCAGCAGCATGAAGCCCGCTCCCAGGAAGAACATCCGGCCGTTCGGCCGGACCGAGCGCGGCGGCGCGAACGCCAGGAGGATCGCCAGCGAGATGCCCCCGACCCATGCCATGCCGCGGGCATTGAGCGCGGGGATGACCGGCGCGCGCAGGTAGAGGAACGGCCAGTCGTCACTCGGCAGCTTCCCGACGCCATCGGTGACGACCGTCACGGGATGGATCCGCGCGGCGGCGACCTCGGCGCCGGTCCCGGACTCCCCGGCGGCGAACCCATTCGTGGCCAGGCCCATCTCGGGCACCGCCGTCAGGCGGAACGCGCCTCGCTCCGCGAAGGCCCGGCGCACGCGCTCGACGACGGGCGAACCGGGCAGGCCGACCATCAGGCAGGTGATCCGTCCTTCCTGGTTGTCGTCCGGTCCGATCTGGTCGACGTGGGGCATCGACAGGACGATGGGCCGGGTCCCGAAGACCTGCTCGGCCAGCAGGGCCAGTCGGCCCACGACCCAACCCTGGCGGAAGGCGTTGTACATCACGAACGCGCCGCCGGGCTTGAGCCGCGCCTTGATGTCCTGGAACGCCTGTTCCGTGAACAGGAAGCTCTCGAGGCGCAGACTCGAATATCCGGAGTGGAGCAGCAGGGAGTCGACCAGGGCATACGCGATCAGGTCGTAATGGCGGTCCGTGGTCTTGAGGAAGCGGCGGCCGTCGTCGAGGTGGACCGCGACCCGGGGGTCGGCGTAGGGACGATTGGGGTGATCGATGCGGCCGATCCGGTAGAGGCACGGGTCGATCTCGACGGCGTCGACCGCCCGGGCTCCGTGCCACAGCGCCGCCGCGACGTCGTTGCCCGAGCCGGCACCGACGACCAGCACATCGGCCAGCGGCGGCCCGCCGGCATCCCGGTTCAACAGATAGGGGAGGGAATACGCCGGCCCATCGCGCCGGACATCGACGAGGACTTGATGGCCGATGCGGTTGGTTTCGATCCGGCGGGTCCGCGGATGGTACGCAACCTTGTAATAGGGCGACCAGTAGGTCAGGTGGCGCGCCCCGTCCCGCGCCGCGACGACCGCCAGCAGGAGCATCAGGGCGAGCGTCGCGCCGAGTTGCCGGCGCGAGGTCTGGGGTTGAGTCCCAACCACCGCGGCCAATCCCACGGCGAACCAGACCACGGGCGGGGTCTGAGAATGCGCAGCCAGTCCGAAGGCGAGGATTCCCACCAAGCTGCCGAGGAGGTTCACCGAATAGGCGGCGACCCGGTCCGGCGCCGCGGCGAGGGCCCGCCCCAGGGCCTGACCCAGGCCCACGAATTGCAGCGCGATCACGGCGAAGAACGCCGCAGCGATCCAGTCGACCGGCACCACGAACCGGCTCAGGTTGCCCGCGGGGATCTCGGTGCCGAAGAAGACCTGCTGCGGCGCGCGCTGGCCGCCGACGTCGATCGCCACACCGCCGAACCGGTCCATGGCCCACGAGCTGAGCTCGCCCAGGCCCACCCCGAGCACCATCAGCGGGATGACCCAGGTCGTGAAGTCGTGCCGCCGGCGGCTGGCGAGCAGACCCACCGACAGGCCCAGGAAGCAGGCCATCAGGACCAGGTTGGTGAAGAACGTGAGGAACAAGACCGCGCTGCCGAACCAGCGGATGCTCGCCAGCTCGAGGAAGAGCACGGCGAAGCTGATCCAGAACAGGTCGAAGGACCTGCGGCGCGGCCGCTCGCGGCGCAGCTCCCGGCTCCAGCCCGGCCCGACACGCGACCGCCGCCAGGGAGTGGACCCCCCGCCGGCAACACCTGGCGGGGAGGACGTCGTGTCCTGAGACATGGTGGCACTCCTTTGCACGGCGCAGACCATATCAGAAGACCGCTCCTCCTTTCAACCCGAAGCTGGGTGTGGATCCTCAAGGCCCGCCGCCGGGCGGGCTCGGTGGGCGTCGTCCGCCGCCGGGAGGGCCGAAGCCACCGGGGCCACCCGGTCCACCCGGGCCACGATTGCGCAGGTCCTGGAGTTGCTGCTTCTGGCCGTCGGTCAGGATCTTCGCGAGCCTGGCGTCCACCTCGTTCTGGAGGGCGTCGAGCTGCGCCTTCTGCTCAGCCGAGAGATTCAGGCGCTGCTGCAACATCGGAGGAAGGATCTCGCCCGGCCGAAAACCGATCCTGCGCCCGCCCGGGCCGCCTCGGGGTGGTCCACCGCCCGGCGGCCCACCGCCGCGGCCACTGGTGGACTCCCGCACCGCCAGCGCGGTCAACTCCTCCCTGGTCACGCTCCCATCCTTGTTGGCATCGGCCCGGTCGAAGAGGCGATGGAGCCGATCGTCGGTGATCTCCCCCCTGGTCAACTTCCCGTCCTTGTTCTCGTCGAACGCCATCATCCGCGTCACGAGGTCGTCGGGGTCGCCTCCTCGTGGGCCGCCGGGCCGCTGAGCCTGGGCGATGGACGCGGCCAGCAGCGCCGCGACCAGGATCCCGCCGGGCAGAATTCTCGTCATGATATGCATGTACATGAGTCACCTCGATCGGCTTGGGGTTTCGTGAGGATCGCGTTGCGCCAGACGTGGCAGCAAATGATCGGGGACCCGGTGCAACTGCAACGCCCGCTCGTCGGGGGTTCGGCCGAGGACGATGTCGAACTTCGCGGCCAGCTCGCCGGTCTTCGATCCCGTGATCGGTTTGAACTCGACGCGGAGCAGCTCCTTGTCGAAGATGCCGAGCCCGCCACTGGCGATCCCGTCGATGTCGTTGCCCGGGTGTCCGGCGATGTTCATCTGGGTGGTGAGCAGCTCCCGGTCCCCCTTCTTCACCTTGAAGTGGATGTGGGGCGCGGGCCGGCCGGGGTAGGGAACGGGCTTGATCGTGCGGAAGCGATACTCGCCGGTCGAGCCGGTGGTGAAGCGCCCGAACCCCTGGAAGTTCTTGTCCAGCCCCTCGGCATTGTCGCCGGTGTGGTGATAAACCTGGTTGGCGTCGCACTGCCAGATCTCGACGGTGGCGTTCCGGATTGGGTTGCCGTTGCGGTCGAGGATCCGGCCGGTCAGGTGTGTGATCTCGCCGACGGCCGGGGTCAGGGTGTCGCCGACGAGGATCAGGTCGTTATCCTGATCGAGCGGCAGCTTGTCGGGATAGAACGGTCCTTCCTCCCGCGCCGGCGTCACAGCGAGTTGCTCGGCGAACAGGCCGCGCGTGGTGAACAGCGAGGCGCCCAGTGTACCCAGAAAGAGGCGGCGACTCGTCGAGGAAAGGGGCGCGCCCATGAAACGGTCTCCGATGGCCAGAAGAGTGGTCGTTCTCGGTGGAGGTCGGTTCCGAATGCACGTCAACGACCGCAGCGGTCCCGCCGTCCGTACAGGGAAACGTAACCCGGCGGTGCTTGAAGACAGCCCAGCCGAGAAAATCCGGCCCGAGCGCCTCCCGCGCGGGTTTTCTTCGGAAAAGAATCTGTCCGCCCCTCCCGCTGCGCGCGGTGACGTCACTGGCTCCAGCGGCTAAGTCCCTGGCCCCATTGGTCTTACAGTTTAAGACAACAATTCCTGGACCACGCGGGCGTGGGTAGTCGGCGAGTCGGTCAGCGACTCCTCGCGGCCGTGGTGGAGGTATTTCAGGCGGTCGTGGTCCAGGCCCAACTGGTGGAGGATGGTGGCCGGCAGGTCGGGGCAGCTCACGCGGGCGTCGATCGCCTTGTAGCCGAACTCGTCGGTGCGCCCGTGGACGTATCCCGACTTGAAGCCGCCGCCGGCCAGCAGCAGGCTGAAGGCATTGCGGTTATGGTCGCGGCCGTCGCCCTTCTGGGAGATGGGCAGGCGGCCGAACTCGCCGGTCCAGAGCACGATCGTCGTGTCGAGGAGTCCGCGCATCTTCAGGTCGCGGATCAAGCCCGCCGTGGGACGATCGACCAGGGGGCGGATTTGCTCCAGGCCAGGCTTGATCTTCTCGTGGTGATCCCACGGTGCACCGCCGAACTTCACAGGGACCAGGACCTGGACGAACCGGACACCCGCCTCCACCAGCCGCCGTGCCATCCAGCAGCGCGTGCCGAAGTTCTCGGTCCCCAGGGCATGACTGATCCACGACCCGACCGACGGCCGGCCGGGAAAGATCTTGCCGCTCAGGAGGCAACGCGCCCGGTCGCAAGCTGAGGCAGGCGTCCTCCGCATCCCGGCTCAGGACCTGCAACGCATCCCCATTTGCAGTCTGAATTTGGAATATTGCATCCATCGACCCCCTGGATGCGGGCGCCCCGCGGCCCTCGCAGGGAGATTCTCTGGCGTCGATCTGGCAGTTTGGGTATGAGATGAGTCATCGGACCCAGCTTGGTTCGCTGGGCTGATCCGACCGTCGGTGGACCGCATGGCCTGGATCCCACAGGCTTGGGGAGTCTCTCATGCCCACGGAAACGAGCAAGGTGCAAGGTCGTCGCAAGGTCCAGTACACCTCGCTGCGCGACGTGCTGGCCGATGCCGAGCGGATCAGCAAGGGTCGCGTCGAGGCGCTGGGCAACTGGTCGGCGGGCCAGATCTTCATGCACCTGGCGAACTCGCTGAACGACTCGATCGACGGTGCCGATTCCAGGCCCTCCTGGTGGTTTCGCCTGATGGCGCGGATGATGAAGAAGCGGATCTTGCGCGGTCCGATGTCGCCGGGGTTCAAGCTTCCCCCCGCGGCGGCCAAGAACCTCGTGCCCGGACCGACGTCCACCGACGAAGGTCTGGCCGCGCTGCGGGCTGCCATCGCACGTCAGGAACGAGAGCCGAACCGCGCCCCCAGCGCCTTCCTGGGACCCCTCTCCCACGAGGAGTGGAATCAGCTCCACCTCAACCATGCGGCCCTGCACATGAGCTTCCTCGTCCCGCGGAACTGAGGTTCAAATGAACCCGGTGACCATCGGCTTGATTGGCCTGGGGACAGTTGGGACCGGGGTGGCGCGGCTGTTGACCGAGCATCCCGATCGCCTGGCCCGGCGCGCCGGCCGGCCCTTCCGCTGGAAATGGGCGGTGGTGCGCGACCCGGCGAAGGCCCGCGGCGTCGCGCTGGAGGGAGTCCAGGTCACGACCGACGTCGGACAGCTCCTGGATGACCCCGAGGTCGAGGTCGTGATCGAAACCATGGGAGGGACGGATCCGGCCTTGGGGTACGTGCTGGCGGCGCTGGCCGCGGGCAAGCACGTGGTCACGGCCAACAAGGCCCTGCTGGCCGAGCATGGGGCGGAGGTTTTCGCCCGGGCGCGCGCCGCGGGGCGCGCCGTGGCCTTCGAGGGGAGCGTCGGCGGCGGGATCCCGATCGTGCAGGCCCTGGGCGTGGCGCTGGCGGCCAACCAGGTCCAGAGCCTGGCCGCCATCGTCAACGGCACCTGCAACTTCATCCTGACCCGGATGACCGAAGAGGGCCTACCCTACGAGGAAGCGCTCCGGCAGGCCCAGCAGCTCGGCTATGCGGAGGCCGATCCGACTCTGGACGTCGACGGCACCGACACGGCCCATAAACTGGCGATCCTGGCTCAGCTCGCCTTCGAGGCCGATGTCCGGCTCGAGGTCATCCCGCGCCAGGGGATTGATCGCCTCCAGCTCGCCGACTTGAAGTACGCCGGCGAGCTGGGCTACGTGATCAAGCTCCTGGCCCTGGCCAAGCTGTCGGCGGCCGGCCTGGAGCTGCGGGTGGCGCCGACCCTGGTCCGCCGCGGCACGCCGCTGGCCGAGGTCCGCGGTCCTTACAACGCGATCCGCGTCGTCGGCGATGCCGTCGGCGATACGCTCTTCTACGGCCGGGGCGCCGGCGCGATGCCGACCGCCTCGGCCGTCATCGCCGACCTGATCGACGTCGCCACCGGCCGCGCCGGGCTGCCGTCACGATCGCGGACCCTCTGGTCGGAATCGGCACCACCGGTCTGTCTGACCCCTCCGAGCCAGATCCAGAGCCGCTATCACCTGCGCTTCACCATCGCCGATCGGCCCGGAGTGCTCGCCCAGTTGGCGCAGATCCTGGGCGATCACGGGATCAGCATCGCCAGCGTCATCCAGCACGACCCCGGCGACGATGCACCCGCCGATAGCCCGGTTCCCCTGGTCATCATGACCCACCATGCCATCCAGGCTGACCTGCACGCGGCCCTGGAGGAGATCGACCGGCTGGGCGTCGTCCACGCCCCGAGCGTCTGCCTCGGCGTGGAAGACTGAGATTGCCCCTTCTCATTTCTTCTCATAAGATGCCCGCGCCAGGGACCAGGTTGCCGGATGGAGCCGGCACCGGCAATCCCATTCCATTCGCGGCTCGGCCGCGCGGGGACGGAACCGACGACAGGGAGGTCGCGGTGATGCCAACGATCACGAACCGGATGCGCCCGCCGGCGCTGGCGCGCCTGCTGGGTTTGCTCATGATGGGGTCATCCTGCGCGGGCTGCGCGATGATGACTCAGGATGTCGACGCCTATTACCGCCAGATGGCGATCAACTGGCAGGAAGCCGCGGACAAGGCCAAGCGCGACGCCGCATCCCTGGAGAACCAGATGAAAGTCTTCGCGGTGACCGGGGAGCCGGCGAAGGCGCAGAAGTTCCAACGGCAGGTGGACCGCATCCGGTCCTGGGAGCAGCACTGCCTCAAGGAGAAGGTGCGCTTCGAGAAGGCCGCCGAATGGACGGAAGCGCACTTCCACCTGAAGCCGCCGGCATTCGTGAACCAGGAATCGCCCCCGCGCCTGGACGAGAGGGGCTCCCGGCCCAAGCCGTCGGAAACTGAGGAGCCTTCCGAGGCCAGGTGAGGCCGCGGCATCCTCACCGCGTCACGGCACCCGGCGCCCAGCCTTCCGGCAACGGAGGCGTGGCCGCCGGGCGCGTCATGGCCGACGTGGGCGCAGGATTGGCTGGCGTTGTGTTCGTGGGCGCGGGGGTGGGCGTCGTCGCGCCGCGCGTGCCACCCGAGCCGAGATCCGGTCGGGAGACCTCGGTACCGGGAACAAAGGTCCTGAGGTATCGGGCCATTCCCCAGGCTTCATCCAGGGCCAGCGTCCCCCGGAATGCGGGCATGACCGCGCCCCGTCCCTCGATGACGATCCGAACAATCTGATCGTCCGTCCGGCAGGACTGCCAGCGGACGTCGGTGAAGTCCGGGATGTTCGGGATATCCCAAACGCCCCGTCCATCCACGCCGTGGCACCGGATGCAATACCGGTTATACAGGCTCATCACCACCACTTTTTCTTGCTCGGGGCTGCGCATCCAGAACCATTCGCCAGCCCCCAGGCTCGGGATCGGACCGGGGTGAGCGTGCCTGTGAAAGAACCAGCCCCAGGGGTGGTCTCCACCCATGCTGGTGGTGACGGTCAAGCCGAGAAGCACCGCCGCCGGGATGATCGCGGCCCGACCACCCACCCTGCGGCTCGGTCCGCGGGGGATTCTGCCCGATTCCATGGAGCCTCCTGAGTCGGAATGGTGGAGCACGCCGGCGATTCGATCGGGACCTGCGCGCAGCAGTCCCCGCGCTCCGGCAACGGATCCCCCCGGGCGCAGGGACAGAGCGCCTCGGCGGGACCGGAGGGCGTGAGGAGGGATCCCATCCCCGAGCGGATGCCCCACCGATCTTCCCTGGCACCGTTTCGGTGCGATCCCATTCGGCGCGGTCAGAAGAAACTCCTGGCAGCGCTGGCGTTATATCGGAAGAACCCCAAGAGCATCTTTCAAAGCCCGCCGAGTTTTTCACGATGCCGCCGGGCCTGCGGCACCTCGAGGTCCCGACACGACGCGTCATTCGCGATTGCGATCCCTCATGCTTGCCCGCGCGGGTCCGGAAGCCTCTTGACGTGCGGGATCCTCATGGTAGCATTGTCGTTTTCGTCGCAACGACGAGATGGGGATCTTGTTGACTTTACGCGCCAGGCTCATGCTCCATGAAGTGTTATCAAGCGAAAGCCGGGGAACTGGCGAAACATTGGTACGTCATCGACGCCGAGGGGATGGTGGTCGGGCGGCTGGCGGCGCAGATTGCGCCGATCCTGATGGGAAAGCACCGGCCGACCTACACACCCCACATCGACACCGGCGACTACGTGATCGTGACCAATGTCGATAAGGTGGTCTTCACCGGGGAGAAGTGGCGGCAGAAGTCGTATCAGCGGTACACGGGCTATCCGGGGGGGCAGAAGGACGAGGCGGCCTGGAAGTTGTTCCAGCGCCGGCCCGAGCGGATTCTCGAGCTGGCCGTGCAGCGGATGATGCCGAAGAACAAGATTGGCCGGCACATGCTGGCGAAGCTGAAGCTCTACGTGGGCCCGAACCATCCGCACCAGGCCCAGCAACCGATCCCGCTGGAGCCGCTCTCCGGGCGTCCCACCCCGGCCGGGGCGGTCTACCTGACGCCGCCCGCGCCGAAGGAGAACGGAGCCCGTTCCACAGCCCCAACGGCGGAGGGGGCCGGCATCCCGCCGACGCCCCAGGCCGAGCCCGTCGCGGCCCTCGAAACGCCGCCGGCTGAGACCGCCCTTCCCCCACCGGCCTCGGAAGCGCCACCGGCCGAGGCGTCACCGCCCCCGCCAACCGAGCCGCCGGCCGAGCCCGAGGCCGCTCCCGAATCGCCCCAGAGCTAACCGGGCCCGGGAGCTCGTCGCGGATCAGGACATTGCCAGGGTCAAGAAAGGGTCATCATGGCGACAGTGCAGGAACAATTCACCTGGGGGACGGGGCGGCGGAAGACCGCGGTCGCTCGGGTCCGGATCCGCGAGGGAACCGGTCAGTTCATCATCAACGGCCTGGACGTCAACGCATATTTCCCGCTGGAAGTCCAGCGGATGGACGTCCGCGCGCCGCTGGCCGCCACCGACATGGGCGGCCGGATCGATGTGTTCGTCAACGTCAACGGCAGCGGCAAGCTCAGCCAGTCCGGCGCCGTGATGCTGGGCCTGGCTCGCGCACTGAAGGACTATCGCCCCGACCTCGAGGGCGCACTTCGGAATGGCGGTCTCCTGACCCGCGACGCCCGCATGGTCGAACGCAAGAAGTTCGGCCACAAGAAGGCCCGCAAGAGCTTCCAGTTCTCCAAGCGGTAGCCGGTGTCCGGTCTGAGGGCGCGATGATCGTTTGGTGAGGAGAGGTCGGCATGGTCTACAAGGTCGCCCTCCACCGATCGGAGGAAGGATACAGCGTCACCGTGCCTGGCCTGCCGGGCTGCTGCTCACAGGGAGACACCGAAGAAGAGGCGCTGGACAACATCGCCGATGCCATCCGCGAGTACCTCGAAGTCGCGGCGGAGCTGGCTGCGGAGGCCGAGGGCGAGGTCCGTGAGGTCGTAATCCCCGAATAGCCATGCCCAAGCTGCCGGGCATCAACCACCTCGATGCGGTCCGCGCGCTGGAGAAGGCCGGCTTTCAGATCCGGCGTCAGGGCAAACATATCGTGATGACCGACGGTACGCGGATCGTCTCGATCCCGCGCCACAACCCGGTCAACGCCATCACCATGGGCACAATCGTCCGAGGTGCCGGCCTGACCATTGGCGAGTTCCGGAAACTCCTGTCGCGGCTGGGCGGTCTCGGGCTGCCACCACGATCCCTTGAAGAACTGCCGGCGGAACTGGTCCAGGTGCGCCCGGTTGCCCAGGATCACGAGGGTATCGCCGGGTGCCAGCACCTCATCGCCGGAGGGGGGGAATTCCAGGCCTCCATCCGCTCGCTTGATGGCGATGACGATCACGCCCGTGCGCCGCTTGATATCGGCATCGCGCAAGCTGTGGCCGGCCAGTCCACTGGCGACGTGGATCGGCAGCTCATCCATCTCGATGGCCACGCTGGCGGCCGAATCCCGGGACGATCGTGTGCCCTGAGGGCCTGGCGCTGGTCGCCGAGTTGCTTGGCCTGCTGCGCGGCCGCCGAGGCCGTGGCCTGGCCGAGGGCCCACACCAGGCTCGCCCCTGGAGCCGGCATCGGAAAACGTGCCATCGGCGTGTCCCTCAACGATTCGCGGTATCCACGCGGGCCGGCTTCACCGGTCGTCCCGCGCGCGGGGCGCCGGGTCCGACAGCCGGCCCAGGAACAGGATGCTCCCCGTGCGCAGGTCGCGCAGCAGGAAGACGAAGGGATGATCGGCCTTGAGCTCGCGCACGGTCGAGTCGCCGAGTCCGCGGGCCGAGCGGACCGCCGTGGCGGCCTGGGCCTCGGTCCCCGTCTCGTCGACCTGGATGCGGACTCGCTGGGCGACCTCGCTCAGGGCGACGGGTTGTCCGGCCGAGCAGAGTCCGCTGAAATCGGCGGCATCCGGGCGGAATGCCCGCGGCATGCCCAGCTCGGATAGGTCGTCTTCGAGGTGCAGTTCCCGGTCGATGGCGAATCGGGGCAGGCTCAGGACCAGGCTCTCCGGCTTGAGCCGTCGGGTCCATTCGGCCAGGGACGAGGCCGTCAGCCGTTTCTCCAGCTCCGCCAGGCGGTCCGCTTGGCGAGGCAGGAGCAGCAGGAAGGCGACGTCGTGGCCGGAGTATGGGAGCTCCAGGATCTCGCCGAAGTCCGTGGCGGCCCGCCGGAACTTGCCGGTCTGCTGCATGAAGGGCACCTGGACTTGCCTCCCGGGCGAGAGCCGGAAGGCCCCGGGCTGGGTCCTCTCCTTCTGGAACGCGGCGGCCCACCTGCCCCGGAACGTCAGGGCATTGGCCAGCACGAGCTGCGTGTGGCCGTCGATGACTCCCGGCTGGAAGAATTCGGGGACTTTCCCATCGGTGTGCGCCCCAATCCACCCGTTGATGGCCCGTCGCGCCGATTCGGGATCGCCCTGGAAGTCAACCACACTCGGCGCGGAGGCGTATCGTTCCTGGAGGAGGCTGGCGAATTCCGGCAGGAGGCCGAGCTGCTTCGCGGCCCACAGGGAGTTCGCCCAGGTGAGCTGGACGCCCCGCGGCCCGGCGTCGCCCGAGAGCCCGCGCAGCAGGGCGCCGCTGGCCCGCCCGGCGGATCCGCCGTCGGCGGGCAGGTGCAGCACCCTGGCGATCTGCTCGGCCGTCTCGCCATGGGCGCCGGCGTGGGCCATCGTGAGGGCGGCGGCCAGGCTGAGGGGAGAGAAGCAGAGGTTGCCCGGCCGTTCGTGCAGCCGGGCGTAGAGATCGAGGGCGAACTGGTTCTGGCCCTCGACGACCGCCGCGATCTCCACGCCCGAGACGCGATGCCTGTCCGCCCCCGCGGCTTGGTCCTGATCCGCGGGGTCCTGGCCTGTTGCGGACGTCGCCAGGAGGGTCGCCAGCAATCCCAGATGTGCGAGATTCACGCGAGGTTCCTTTCGAGAATGTCGAGCCCCGGGGCGCTCGGGGACCGGCGAAGCGGCTCGTGCGGTTCATGATCACGAGGCGAATCCTGGGGAGCGGATGGGACGGCGAGGACGACTCTCGGGTGCTGATCGGATCGCGGATGACCGGGACGCCGTCACGGCCCTGGTTTGCCATCAATGCGGCGGATCGCCTCCAGGGCCGCCTCCCGGACCAGGCCGGATCGATCGAGCGAGGCGGCTCGGAGCTCGGGAAGGACGGAATTCGCCGCAGGCCCGAACGACGCCAGAGCCTTCAGCGCGCGGCGCCGGTTTTCCTCCTCGCGGTCCTTCAGCGCGCCGGCGAGGGCCCTCAGGACGGCCGGCCCGTGGTCGCCGACCTCGCCGAGGGCGTAGATGGCGGCCTCCCGGACCTTGGCGTCGCGGTCGCGCACGGCCGTCGCCAGCGCGCCGATCGCCTCGTTCGCATGGGCGCCGATCTGACCGAGGACGAAGGCGGCCATCTGGCGCGTCCTGGCGTCCTTGTCCCTGAGCAGCGACGCGAGGACGGGGACGGCCGCCTTCGCCTCGCCGCCGAGCCGGCCGAGGGCGAAGGCCGCGGCCTCGCGCAGGGTCGCCTCCTTGCTCCTTAGCAGGGCGATCAGGGTCGGCACGGCTTGCCGGGCCTCGGGGCCGGTCTGCCCCAAAGCGATTGCGGCCCCGATGCGGACGCTGGGATCGCCGTCGTTGAGGCTGTGGATGAGCGGTTGGAGGGCGCGCGCGGCGGCCGGCCCGAGCTCGGCCAGCGCGGCGGTCGCCGCCGCGCGGACCGGCCCCTCCTTATCGCGCAAGGCCGCGGCGAGAGCCTCGATCGCGCTGGGGCTCTCCAGCCGCAGGCTCCCCAGCGCCAGGGCGGCGGCCTGACGGACGCCCGGATCCGCGTCGTGCAGCCGCCCGGTCAGCGCGGGGGCGACGCCGCGGGCCGCCGGGCCGATCGACCCCAGCGCCAGCACAGCCCGGCTGCGGACGGCCGCTTCTCGGTCGCCGAGCGCCTCGGCGATCAGGCCGATCGCCCGCTCATTCTCAGGGAATTCCCCCAGCAGGGTCACGACCTCGGCGCGAACTCGCGCGTCCTTGTCGCCCATGGCCTCCGCGATGGTGGAGACGGCATCGCGATCGAACACGACGGCCTGGAGCGCGGTCGCGGCGGCGAGGCGGACCTCGACGTCGGGATCGCGCAGGGCGGTCAGGAGGGTGGACGAGGCGGCGGGGCTGGTGCCGCCGAGCTCCCGCAAGACGTCGACCGTGGCGAGGCGGACGCCCTTCCGCCGATCCGCGAGCGCCTGGCTCATCGCCTTGAGGGCCGTGGGGGTAGTCGCGCCGGAGAGCGCCAGGGCCTGGATCGAGGCGAGGCAGACCTCGTCATCCGCATCCTTGACCGCGGCGGCGAGCGCGCCGGCGGCCGGTGCCGTATCCGGCCCGGCGGCCGCCAGCAGCCGGGCGGCACCTCGCCGGACGCTCACGCGCCGGTCCCCGAGGGCCTCGACCAGGGCCCGAGTCGTCGCCGGCGACGCGCGACCGAGCCGCTCCAGGGCCTCCACCGCCTTGACGCGAACGACATGATCCTTGTCGCCGAGGGCCTTCTCCAACGCGGGGGCCGCCTCATCGGCTGCGCCGATCTCCCCAAGAGCCTCGACGGCGGCGACGCGGACCCCGACCTGCGGGTCCGCGAGTGCCTCGATCAGGTTCGGCACCGCGGGCCTCCCTTCCGGGCCGAGCCGGCCGAGCGATTCCGCCGCGAGCTGCCGCACGCCGGCCTCTCGATCCTTGAGGGCGCGGGCGAACCGCGGGACGAAGGCCCCGAGATCCTTGGTCGTCCCGGCCAGCGCCTCCGCGGCCGAGAGCCGCACCCGGACGTCCTCGTCGCCCAGGGCCGCAGCCAGGCCGGCAAGAGTGGCTGGGTCATCGACCCCCAGCCGGCTCAGCGCCCGGACGGCCCTCCATCGCAACCAGGGATCCTCCGCCCTCAGGGCGCTCGACCAGTCGGAAGCGGGCCGGCCGAGGTAAGTCGCCTCTTCGACCGCGCGGGTCGGCTCATCGCCCCGAGTGGGCGCGAACGACGCCGCGACCGAGAGGATGCCCAGGAAGACCGATAATGAGCGGAATCGACGCTCTCCCGTTGCTGGACTCATCGAAAATGCCCTCGCTCTTGGGGTTCGTGCTCAGGCTGTGGCGCCCGGCCTCCGGACGCGCGCGTTCAGCGGGCCCTCGGCGAGCCCGTGCGGTGATTGGTATAGGTGGAAGCGGCTGCTGTCCCTGTTCCTGTACGAGTGGGAGGACTCGGCGAGCCCGTGCGGTGATTGGTATAGGTGGGAGCGTTGCCCGGGAGCTGTTTCCACAGGTCGCCCGTGCTGTTCACGGGCTTCGGGCCGTAGACTTCCTTGAAGAGAGTCTGTGCCCCGAAGGTGCCCGCCTTCCCAGCTCCATAGCCTACCCAGGCGCCCGGAATCCCCCACGTGCCGTGCAAGAGCGGGTTGCCGGGGACTTGGGCTGCGTAGTAACTAAGGGCATCGATAGCAAGATCGCTTGCCGTCTGGTCCCGGATCCCGATCTCATAAGTTGTAGGGTGGCCGAATACCTGATAAGGGTGGCCGAATAACTGCCCTTTCCCGGCGACCTTGTAGCGGTGTCCGCCCAGGTCAAGAATCAGGTTCTGGTTTCCGAGTGTGGCATTGGGGAACGGCTTCCAGTTGGCGGCATAATGGAACGCGGGATAGTAAGGATACATCGCCCCCAGAGCGACCTGGCCCGGATGCTTCTGGGCGGTCTGGATCGCGTGCTTCCCGACGGCACTCGAATAGACTTCCGCGTGCTTGGCCCCACCGCTGACGACCCCGCCGGCATGCTTGGCGCCGCTGCTGATGACCCCGCCGGCGTGCTTGGCGCCGCTGCTGATGACCCCGCCGGCATGCTTGGCGCCGCCGCTGATGACCCCGCCGGCATGCTTGGCGCCGCCGCTGATCTCGCCGCCGATCTTTCCCAGCTCGCCGCCGATCTTGGGCGGAGAGATGTCGATGGACGGGGGACTGAAGCTGAAGCCGCCCCACTGCGCGGGCGAGCGGGCGGGCAGTGCCGCGAGGAGGACGAAAACGACCATGCCGACGGTCCATCTTGACTTGAGAATCATGATGATCATCTCCGGTGAATCGTTGACCTTCAAGCTTCGAGGATGGGCGCTTTCCTGCCCATGGGTTGTATCGGGGCGTCCGGTTGACTCAGGGTCTGGACAGGGCGAACGACCTCACGGTAGAGGGGATCGACAGGGTCGGCTCCTGCGTGTCGCCCGAGAGCGCTCGCACCCGCTTGGTCACGTACGACTTCAGGTCGTCCAGCTCCACCAGCCCGTCCCCGTCGTAGTCCGCCTTCCCCGAGAGGCCCTCCACCAGCGCCTGGGTGAAGAAGCCCTTGCCGTTCTCCTCGTTGGCCTCGCGGTCCTTGTCGGCGCCGCAGAAGACCACCAGCCCCGCGTCATAGACCAGCTCGCGGAGCACCGCGTTCCCCGGCTCGGGCAGGGCGCGGGTCTTGCGCTTCTTCACGTCGAAGCTGCCGGCGTAGCAGGCGTCGAGGATCAGCATGGTCGTGCAGGGCAGCTCGCCGATGGCCCGCTTCAGCTCCTCGCCCGAGATGCCGGTGCGCTTCAGGTCGCGGACGTCGGCGTCGGCCGGGATGAGGTAGAGCTGGCCCTCGCGCTGGTAGTCGCCGTGGCCGGCGTAGAAGACCACCGCGATATCGCCGTTCTTGACGACGGCCGCGAGCCGCCGCAGCTCGGCGAGGATCTTGGCGCGGGTGGCCTGGCCGTCGATCAGGAGCTTGGCCTCGACGCCGCGGAAGAGCGCCCGGCTGTGGGCGAGGAAGGCCCGGCGCAGCGCCTGGGCGTCGGGTGCGGCGCAGTCGAGCTTGAGCCTTCGGTCGGGGTAATCGTTGATGCCGATGGCCAGGACGTGGAGCGTGGCGGAGGAGGCGGCGACAGCCGGGCTGGCGCCGCCGCCTCCGGCGACGACCTCGACGGGGTCGGAGAGGGCCTTGCTGACGGCGGTGTCGGCCTGGACGACCAGGCGATGGCTGCCGGGCGGGACTTCGACCGTCCAGGTGCCGCGCGCCTCGCCGGTGACGGGCGGGTCGAACGCCTTGACGCCCTCGGGGACCGGCCGGCCATCGAGCAGAACGCGGAGGGCGGTGATCGGGTGGTCGCCGACGCTCCGGGCCAGGGCCTCGACCTCGAGCATCTTGCCCGCCAGTAGGACTTTCGCGGAGGCGGGAGCCGTGATGGACACCTTGGGCGGGAGGGCCTGCGCGACGTCGGTGCGGCGGCTGGACAGGCCGCGCTCCGCGTCGGCCTCGGCGAGGGCTCGGTCGAGGCTGCCGGCCCGGAGCAACCGCTTGATCACGTCGGGCCGGTAGAGTGTCTTGCGGAACTGCGAGGCCGGAGAGAACGTGCCCATGGCCTCCAGGCCGTTGTTGACCTGCCAGCCCATGAGCTGCTCGCCGCCGGGAGAGGCGGCATAGTAGCCTTCCGGGGTCCAGGCGATCCACTCCCGGCCGGCGACGAACAGCGAGAGCAGGGGGTTCTCCCGCTCCGGGTCCCACACTCGCAACGTCTGGTCGGACGACGCGGAGAGCAGGTAGCGCCCGTCCGGAGAGACGGCCAGGGCGAGGGCGTCTCCGCTGTGACCCTGAAGGCTCCGACGTGGTTGACCGGTCTTCAGGTCGTAGATCATCAGGTTCGTGGTACAGCCGCAGGCCAGCCTGTCGCCCGGCAGCAGGGTGAAGGATTTCACCCAGTTGTCCAGCCCCACGCGGATGGTCGCGATGGTCGCCTCGCCGTCCCGTACCGCGATCGTGCCAGGCCGATTCCCCCATCGGAGCGTCACCGGACCGTCGCGCGTCTGTCGCGCTCGGGTGAAGCGGGCGTCCGGGGCGTCGCCGAACTCGAGTTCGGTGAGGCTGAAGGACCTCTCGAGCGGATTGATCCGGTCATCCTGGCCCGTGTTGCCCCAAGCGACGGCCGTCCCGTCCGGCGACCATCCCGCGCTCCAGTTGGTGCGCCCCTCGCCGGCCAGGCGCCGGACCCGGGCGCCGTCGGCCGTCCTCCAGACCGTCAGCTCGTCGCCGTTCCAGCCGCCGGTCGCGGCGAGCCGGCCGTCCGGCGAAAACACGCTATGGAACAGCCCGCCCTGCCCGGCGAGCCGCGCCCGCTCGGCCCCGGACTCCGCATCCAGGACCACGCCGTCGACCAGCAAGGTCTTGCCGTCGGCGCCGAAGTCGGTCGCCCGAATGCCGTCCCGGAGGCGGAACGGGCCCAGGGTCTGACGCAGCGCGTAACCCGCGTCCCAGCAGCGGACACAGCGGTCGAGACTACCCGTGGCCAGCGTCCGGCCATCGGGCGACCAGGCGACCGTACGGACGTAGTAGTAGCGCCCCTGGAACGGGGCGCGCAGCACGGCCACGACCCGGCCGGTCTCGATGGACCAGACGCGGGCACTGCCGTCGGCCGACGCGGACGCCAGCCGGTGCCCGTCGGGCGCAAAGGCGAGTTCGCGGACGGTGGCCGTGTGCCCGCGCAGCGTCAGCGCCGTCGTCCCGCTGCCCACGTCCCAGACCCTGACTGTCTGATCCTCGCCGCCCGACGCCAGGAGTCGGCCGTCCGGCGAGAAGACCACGGCGTCGATCGTCTGCGTGTGTCCCTTCAGTACCCCGGTGATCCGGTCGGTCCTCCGATCGATGAGGAAGATCCAGGCCTCGCCGTCGCGGAGTCCGACCCCGCCGACCGCCAGGGTGCGGCCGTCGGGACTCAGGTCGGCGCCGAAGATGGCGCCTTCGCGGCCCCGGCCGACCGGCGGCCGCAGGACCCGGAGCATCTCCCCGGACTGGACGTCCCAGACCCGGATGGTCTTGTCCCTGGACGTCGAGACCAGCTCTCGGCCGTCCGGGGTGAACCGCACCCGGGTGACGCCGTCGGTGTGCCCGCCGGAGTCGAGGACGAGCTGGGGCGCGGCGTTCCCGCCGGCCGAGACCGTGTTGGTCCCGCGGTCGGCGGCGATCAGCCTCCTGACCCGGATGTTGCGGAACGACGCCTCGCCGGTGTGGTTCTGAAGGCCGATCCGGCCGGCGCGGCGGAAGACGCCCGTTGTGCCGCCGGCCACGGCCCGGTAGGCGTCGAGGTCGACGTCCTGGACCAGCTTGTCGTTGATGACGACGGTCACCCGCCGGCCGTTCACCACCGCGCGCATCCTATTCCATGCGCCCGCCGGCCTGGCGGCCATCTCACGGGTGGGGGATAGGCTGTAGATCGAGCCGGTGTAGTCGTCGGCCTTGAGCTCCGGGTAGCCGCTGTCGTCCAGGAGTTGCAGCTCCAGGCCCGTCCGCGCCGGATTGCCTTCGAGGGGGGCTCGCAGCGCGACGCCGCTGTTGGCTTTCCGCCCGAGCTTGAACTCCAGCCTCAGCTCGAAATCGGCGTAATCTGCCGCCGTCATCAGCCAGCCGCTCGTCCGGTAGTCCGGGTTGTTGAAAGTGCGGAGCTCACCGTCGACCGCCGCCCACTGATCGCCCCGTCCCTGGTAGGTCTCCCAGCCGGCCAGGTCGCGGCCGTTGAACAGGGGCGAGAAGCCCGCCGGTGCATCCTCCTGCGCGGCCCGGAGTCGGACCGGACCGCACACGATCAGCAGCAGGACCGCCGCAATCACCTTCATCCCAGCGCGCATCATCGTCATCTCCGACTACCAGGTTGCAAGACCGGCAACCAGCCGGTGATTGAGGAAGCGTCGATCAGCGGCCCCGTCTGGCCCTTCGCTGCATCCGCCTTCGTCACCACAACCCAGCTCCGCCCATCCGGGGTCACGGCTTGGAGCCCTGGTCGGAGAACGCGGTCATCGTCCCGTCGTTGTTGGCGAGATACTTGAAATCGCCGTAGGTGATGACGGCGCCCGGCGTGGGATTGGCAGACTCGGCCGGGATCCGATAGCGCTTCCCCGGGATTGGCTTCGACGGATCCCCCTCGGACATCGCCGTCATCGTCGCATCATTATTGATCAAATACTTGTGCCCAGCGTAGGTGATGACCGAACCCGCCGCGGTGCCGGCATACTCGGCCGGGACCTGGTAGCGCTGGCCCGAGACCGGGCCGGAGGCCGTCGCCTGGTTCTGGCTGTTGGCGGCCGCCGCGGCGGTGACGGTGGCGGGCGCCGCCTGCGTGTTGGTGGGTGACGCGGCCGTGTTGCCGGTGTAGGTGCTCATCGTCCCGTCGCTGGCGATGACATAGCTGGCCCCGCCGTAGTTGATGACCGAGCCCGCCGCGAACCCCTCGTAGCCCGGCGGGACCTGGTAGCGCTGACCGCCGCTCGGCGCGGTGACCCCCTGATAACCCCGGGAATAGGTGGTCATCGTGCCGTCGCCGGCGGCCGTGTAGGCCATGCCGCCGTAATTGATGACCGAGCCCGCCGCGTAGCCCTCGTATCCCTGCGGGATCTGGAAGCGCTGACCGCCGCCTTGCTGGTATGCGACGTCTTGCTGCGGCTGCTGGTAGTAGCCCTGCTGTGGCTGCTGGTAATTGGCCAGCTGCTGCGGCTGGTAGTAGGGCTGCTGCGGGATGTAGCCAGGACCCGCGAGGAGGCCAGCTCCGCCTTGCGGGTAATACCCGTTGCCGCCGAACGACATCGGGGGTTGGTTGAACAGACCTTGGCCTGGGTTCTGGTAATTGGTCGCGTTGGAGGCCACGTTGGCGCCGGTCGGTCCCGTGAGACCGTAACCACCGGTCGCCGACGGTGGGTTGGGCCGCCACTGGCCCGGGTTCTGGTAATTGGTCGCGTTGGAGGCCACGTTGGCGCCGGTCGGTCCCGTGAGACCGAAACCGCCTCCCCCGCCTCCCCCGCCCCGAGGATGCGATGGGGTCATCGGAGGGCGAGGTTGAGGGGCTTGGATGTGCGGGGGAGAGATGTGCGGGAGACGGAATTGCGCCAGGGCGGGCGAACTGGACGCCAGCATGATCCCGACGGCGGCGCACGAGGCCAGCATGCTGATTCCGAGGGGGCATTTCATTTCAGGGACTCCATAGGTGTTGATGGCATGGGAACACGGTGACGAGCAGCGGAAGCCGGCGTGCCGGTGGGGTTAACCTCCGGGACTGGGCGTCGATCCGGTCCCGTCCGGCCGGTCCGGCTTCGAGGGGTCGGGGAAGCAGAGGAAGTCGAAATTCTCGATGGTCGGGGGACGGCCGACGACCGTGTGCTGCTCGTTGCCGGTGAGGTCGGCGACCCGCCGACCAAGGGGATACGGCAGCTCGTCGATCGAGAGCAGGCCGTCGGGCGGCGGGAGGTCCCGCGCGGGATCGGCGAAGGTTTCCAGCAGGGCTTTCGTGAACGCCCCGTGCCCCCAGGCGGGGTCCTCCTGGCTGGACTCGCGCGGCTTGCACGCCCCGAACATGACGGCGCCGATCTCGTCGGAGGTCAGCTCGTTGAGACTCTCGGAGGACGCGGGCCGCGCGTGGGCGATCCCGCCGGCGTGGCAGGTGTCGAGGAAGACCAGGGTGCGACGGCAGCGGAGCCGCTCCACCAGGGAGATCAGGTCGCGGTCAGGGATCGCCGTCGAGATCAGGCGCTTCGGGTCGACCTCGTACGAGGCGATGTAATAGCCCGACGAGGAGTTGCCGACCCCGTGGGCCGCGAAGAAGAGGACCGCGAAGTCCCTGGACGTGACGCTGCCGTTGAGCCAGTCGAAGCCGTCGCGGATCGCCGCCACGGTCGCCTCCTGATTGGTCAACACCCGGGCCTGCACGTCCGCGTACAGCCGGCCCGCCCGCGACTTCCATGCGGCGGCGAACGACCGCGCGTCCACATGGGCGAACCCGAGCTTCTCGATGGCCGGGTTGGCGTAGTCCGAGATGCCCACCGCCAGCACGAACGCCCGCGGCTTCTGCGACGCATCGTCGGCGCCTGCTTCGCAGTAGACGACGATCTCCTGCGGCCGGCTGCTGGATTTCGATGCCTGGTCGGTCGCGAGGACCGAGACGGTATTCCGCCCGGGTTCGAGCTCCAGGTCGAGCTCGACCCGACGCAGGGTCGGGGCGTCGTCGGGGCGCTTCGGCAGGTCCTTGCCCGTGACGGGGCGCCCATTGAGCAGGACCTTGACGTCGCCGATCGGCCCTCCATTCTGGGAGGAGACTTCGGCCCGGACGGCGATCGTCTTGTCCGGGGTATGAGTCCCCTGCCGGGGAAGCTCGACCTTGACGCGCGGCGGCTCGATCTTGCGCAGGTCCTCGGACTTTCGCAGATCCAGCGGCTCGGCCCCCTTCTGGCGGGAAAGCCTGGCCAACTCGGCGACATCCAGCGCCGCGCCGGTCTGGAGGATCCGGTCGATCACCTCGGGGCGAAAGAATTGCTTGCGGAACTGGTGCATGGTGTAGAACCGGGCGGCCTTGTCGCGGCCCCGGCTCACCTGCCAGCCGATGAGGCGGTCTGCTCCCGGGGAGGCGTCGTAATAGCCGCTCGGGGTCCAGAGCACCCAATCGTCGCCGGCGATGAAGAGGTTCAGCAGCGGGGTGACGATGTCGCCGCAGGCCACCATCTCGGTCTCCACCCGGAAGGGCTGCCCCCCTCGGGCCAGCTCGATCTGACAACGTTGACCGGGCCGGTAGTCGCGCATCCCGGCCAGGATCCGGGCGAAGATCGTCCCAAGGTCCCGCCCGTCGATGCGGACGAGCTCGTCGCCGAGCTGGACCCCAGCCCGCTCGGCGCTTCCCCCCGGCGTGATCGAGTAGACCTTGCCGTTGGGATAGACCTCGAAGTCGACGAAGCCGAAGTCGTTGATCGGGCCCAGGCTCCAGAGGCGGAGCGTCCGATCGGCCGAACCGGAGACGAGCAGCCGGCCGTCGGGCGAGTTCCCCACGGCGTAGACCGCTCCCGTGTGGCCGCTGAAGGCTCGGCTACGGATGGGATTCGCGGGATCCAACCCGATCAGGCCGTTGTCATCGCCCCCGACGACGAGCAGGTCCGGGATGCCCGTCCGCGATTGGCTGAGATATCCGAAGCACAAGGGAGTAACCCCGGGCGGGTGTCGGTGAATCCCCTCGACCCTGCCGCCGACCAGGGACGTGAATGTGAAAACTTGTTGCTGGGGGTCGTTGCTGAAACTCAAGCGGCGTGCCCCGATCGCAAGGGAAGGGGGATCGTGCACGGCCGAAGGCGCGTCGGAGGAGGTCCGCTTGCGGAGGTCGAAGGATCGGGACGGCGCCGCGAAGTGGTTGTAGTTCCATTGCCCCGGGCCATACGGCCGCGTCCCGTAGATCAGCCGCGTCCCGGACGAGTCGAACCCCGCGCTGTAGATGATCTCGCCCTTGCCGCTGAGGCGGAATCGGAGGTTCCCGGTCCCGGCCTCCCACAGGTCGACGTTGCCCTGCGCATCCGCGCTGGCCACCAGGCTCCCGTCGGGTGAGAGCGCCAGGGCCGTGACTAGGTAGGGATGTCCCTCGTATCGCCCGACGGCCCGGCCGGTCAGGGTCCAGACCCCGACCCAGTAGTAGTCGCGACCGTCTCTCTTGCCCGTGCCGCCCAGGAGGGCCCGACCTTCGCGCAGCGCCCCGCCGGCCGGATAGGAGCGGTTCACGTTCGACCGGCCCTGATCGGGCAACCCGGCCTCGATCTGTGCGAGGATCCGCCGCGGCTGCTGGGCCGCGGCATAGGCGTTGGCCAGGACATCGGGCGGGGCCAGCTCGCCCTGCTGCGCGGCGGTCAGTTGCGTCACCTCCCGGCCGTGGGGCATCGAGAAGGCGTGGAAACCCTCATCTTCGATGACCAGCATCGGGATCGCTGTGGGGAAACCGAAGTCGGCCAGGCTCTGGGTCCACGCCATCCGCGCAGTCGGCCGCCGCTGGGGCCAATCCCAGAAGAGGACCTCGCCATTGCCCCCCTGCGAGGCGAGATACTTCCCGTCGGCCGAGAAGGCCAGCCTGAGCACGCCGCCATTGGGATGGCCCGGCAGGAGGGATTGCACCTCGCTGAGGTCAGCCGTGTCGTAGACCCGGATCGCCCCCTCGGTGCCGACGTCCTGGACCCCGACAAGGAGATGGCGGCCGTCGGGCGAGTAGCGGACGACCTGGCACTGGCCGTTGCCCGCGTCGTCCTCGTAGCCGCGCAGGGTGGCGAGCAGCCGCCCCGTCCGCACCTCCCAGAGCCGGACGACCTTGTCGCTCCCCGCCGCCGCGAGGACGTCGCCGCCGGGGCTGAAATCGACGCTGTTGACCCGCGAGGTGAAACCCTGGGTGTCGATCACCAGCCGGGGAGCGGCCGCCGCGGCCGCGAGCGGGTTGGCCTCACCGGCCGGCGCGAACCCCGCCGCGGCGCCGATCGCGGCCATCGCCAGGAGGATCGGACGTCGGCTGGGCATCCCTCTCATGGAAGGACCTCTTTCCTGTCAGGCGCCGGCCGGGTGCGTGAGCGTGGGCTGACGGCGCCGATCAATGGGGCGCGGACGATCCCTCGGACGGATCATGAGAATTTCGGGGCGTCTTGGCGTCGTGGAACCGGTACGTCTTGCCGGGCTGGAGCTGGGCCGTCTTCCCGCCCTCGTATCGGACCTCCAGGGCCGTCGGCCGGGCCGTCCCATCGGCGGGCGGGGCGTGCTCGGCGATGCCGTGCGGCGCGAGGCGGCCGCTCTCCCACGAGGGATGGCCCACCCAGCGGTACTGGTAATCCACCGGCGTGTTGTGGTCGTTCCGCAGGCGGACGGGGACCGCGCCGCCGATCGATCCCAGGCTGAAGGCCCGGGGCTTCTGCGACTTCTGGTCGACGTCCTCGCCCAGGGCTCTCTGCCGATTCGCCCAGGTCACGAACGTGCCCTGGGTCTCCTTCTGCACCCGGGCGAAGAACTCCGGCCACGAGACGAAGCCGTCGCGGTCGGCGTCGAGATTCTCGATGCCGCCGCGGACGAGCTTGTCGATCGACCGGGTGAAGATCCCGCCCTCGTGGTCGTCGCCGAAAGCGGCGTTCCCCGACGAGGCCGTGATATCCACCACCCCCCTCGACTGGTAGAGTAGGCAGCGGAGCACCGGCTGGATGGCCCGGGCCCTCCCCTCCTCCTCGTAGATCCGTCGCATCTTGCCCGGCAGAGGGTGACGGTCGCTGCAGCAATCGGTGATGATCACGATCAGCCCGGGCCGGTTCTGCTCCATCGCCCGGCGCAGGTCGCCGCGGATCAGCGGCTTGGCCTTCAGCTCGTGCAAGGCCAGGAACTGGCCCTTCTCGGGGTCGGTCGCCCCGTGCCCGGCGTAGTAGAACAGCAGGGCATCATTCGGGGTCACTTTCAGGGTGCGGTAGTACGCCAGGATCCCCTCGGCGCTGACGTCCTTGCCGGTCAGGACCCGGATCTCGGACCGGTCGGCCGGCAGGTTGTTGTAGAGCAAGCGTTCCATCCGCTCGCCGTCGACCTTGACGCTCTCTGCAAGGCTGCTCATCGTGTCGACGACGAGCAGGGCATGGACCTTCCGCAGCTCGGGCGCGGGCCCCGCGGCCGCCGCCAGGCCCAGCGCCATCGTCAGGCCGAGGCCGATCCCCACGACCATCGCCGCGGGATCAAGAGTGTGGATTCGCGCGCGCATCGGCGACCCTCGCTGGCGAATTCGCCCGTGGAGCCGGGACGTACTCGATCAGGTACCCTTGGGCTTGTAGTAGCGGACGACGATCGTCTGGACCCAGACCGGGTTCTTCACCTCATCGTTCTGGATCGCCCCCTCCACGGCGTCCGACTCCTGGACGATGAAGCCTCGAGTCTTGCGCGAGCGGTGGGCCGGGCTCTGGTACGCCTTCCTCAGGGCGGCCAGCGACCGGGTCTGGCCTTGCCTGGCGAGGTCCGAGTGCTTCAATCCCCGTAGGCTGATATTCAGGGGCGAGGACGGATTATTCCCCTGCTGCGACTGGTCGCCGTCCGAGATCGATTTCGATCGCTCCGGGCTCCCTTGCTTGACGATGTGGAAGTGGATGAGCCCCGAATTCTCGTTGTAGGAGATCGCCTCGGAATCCTCGGCCGAGAGCACGCGGAAGGGCTTGAAGGACTGGTTGTCCTGCTGATAGCCCCGAATCACATACTGGCGGCCGGGGTCGAGGACCCAGGCCAGGTTCTTCGCCACGTCGGCCTGCTGCTTCTCCTCGTACAGGGTGCTGGTGCCATTGACCATGAGGACCAACCCGATGCGCTCCTGGGCCACGGACTTGACGGCGATCCAGACCTTCTGATTCTCATTGGGCTCGGGGACCACCAGCTCGCCGGGATTGTTCGGATCGGCCGTGACCGCCTGGGCGACGCCATCGTAGAGGATCTGGAAGTCGAGGAGCTTCTCGTCGGTGTTCTTGGCCCTGACGACGGCGGGATCGCCGGAGTTGGTGCTCGTCGGCTGAGCCTGGTCCTTGTCGGCGGCATCCTCGGTCGCTTCCTCGTCCAGGTTGAGGTCGCGGGTGCGCCTCCGGAGCGAGCGGCTGCTCACCTGGAAGCTCTCGTTGAGGTCCACCAGCAGCGAGCGGTCCATCGCCACCGGGAAGGAGATGACCCTGTCCATCTTCGCCGTACCGGGGTGGAAGGCCTCGATGGTGACCGTCGCCTTCTTCAGGTCCGGGGGGACGCTGACGATCCCGGTCAGGAACAGGTCCGGGTGGACCGACGGGGCGTCCCAGAGGAGGTTGTACTTCTGGGCGAACAGGCCGCGCTTCCCGGCCGGGTTGGTGTAGCTGGGCAGCTTCCGCGACATCGCCACGCGGTCGGCGTCGTGGATGATCCCGATCGGCGACTCGGCCTTGTTGGCCGGGGTCAGGGACAGGGCCAGTTCCAATCGGCCCGGGAGGTTGTCGTTGAGCGGCCCGACCTTGAAGCTGACCGGCTGCTTCCCCTTCTGCACGCGGAACTTGACGACGCCCACGTTCTTGCAGTGGTGCTCGCGGAGGTAATGGATGATCCGCGCCGCGTGGGCGTTGAGCGCCTTATCCAGGTTATCCGCTTTGTCCGCGGCCGCCCGGGCTGGCGCCGAGGGCCGACCCAAGGCCGCCGCCATCAGGGCCAGGACGAGCGTGGCTCGTCGTGCGATCGGGGGCGAGGCAGTTGCCATGCGGTTCATGAATTCCTCTCCAGGGTGATCGGACCGGTACGATGGAGGTGCGTTGGCGACGGGGCCGGGAGCCCGGATCGACGGCGTCAAACCGCCGATCCGGTCCCCACTCCTGTGGACAGGGCTCACTCTGGCTCATTTCGCGGTCGGCGTATCGGCGCCGGGCGTCGTCCCGCCCGTCGCGGGCGGCGTCCAGTAGCGGACGATCAGCGACATCGCCGGTTGCGAGCCGAGCTTGGCGTCGATCCGGTTGAGGTTGCTACCGGTGGTCGTCTGCGCATCTTGCACGACCAGCCCGCGCACGCCCTTGGGCCTCGCGTGGCGCGGCAGCGACCGCTTGGCGGCGTGGTCCACCACGAGTCGTCCGTTGACGGCGTGGGTGTGCGTGGCCGCCCGGAGGCTGGCCTGCACCTCGGCCAAGCGCCGCTTCACCCCCCGCTGGTCCTTGGGCGTCTGCGAGAGCTCGCCGCCGTCGCCGCCGGCGACGTTCATCCCGCCCGAGCCCGTCGCCGATCCGTCCGGGACGAACGCGAACAGTGAGAAAACGCCCTTCTGGTCGGGCGACAGCTCGACCTTGGCCGACTCGTCGTCGGAGAGCACCTTGAACGGATGGACCTGCTTGCCGTCCTCGGACAGATAGAATCCCTCGATGGTGTAGCTCTCGCCCGGTCCCAGGATCCACTTGGTGCACTCGCCCGGCTGCTTGGCCGTCAGGTCCTCGGCGAACAGGGTATTCTTGCCGTCGATCGCCAGGACCACGCCGGCCTGCGTCTGGGTGTTGTTGGTGATGACGAACTTGACCTTCTGCCCCTCCTTCGGATCCTTGGCCTTCCGCGTGCGCATGGCCTTGAGCTCGCCCGGGCTGCTGGGGTCGGCCTCGAGCACGACTGGCTGGTCGTCGTAGAGGATCTGGAGCTTCACCGGGTCGTCGGAATCCTGGGCCGGGTTGGCCGTGGCGGTGTCGCGGTTGGAGGCATCGTCGGCGGCGGCCTCGTCGAGCTCCCGCGCCCCGCGATGCTTCAGGCCGCGGGAGAGGACGAACGTCTGGCCGATCCCGGCCAGCGTGTTCCGGTCCATGGGGATGTCCTTGACGCGAGAGATCTCGGTGATCCGGTCGGGCTGCTTGCGGTCGAAGAGCCCGATCGCGATCGCGAGCGTCTTCAGATCGGCCCGGACCAGGATCTCGCCGGTCAGGAAGGCGTCGGGCGGCTTCGGCTGGGATTCCCAAGCCACCGGGTAGGTGTGCTCCATGAGGCCCCGGCGGCCCTTCGCGCCGCGGAGGGTCGCGCCCCGACTCCTGGCGGCCGCCTGGCTCGCGTCCTGGATGATGCCGATCGGCTTGCTCGGGTCGTTGAGCAGGACCAGCGCATGTTCAAGGCTCCGGGCGACCTTGGTGTTGAGCGTCCCGGCGTCGAAGCTCGCCGGCTTGTTCCCCTTCTTGACGGCGAACTTGAGCACGCCGACGGTGCGGTAACCGTGGTCCTTGACGTATTTGAAGACCTTGGGCGCTTCCTCGCGGAGCGCCGTCTCGATGGCGTCGGCTCGAGCCGATGGTGTCGATACCCAGACCAGGACTGCCATCAAGGACGATACGAGCCCAATCGAGAATCGATCGCGCGCTGACATGTTCGTCATGCCTCCCATAACGAGGAAGTGCACTGGCCCACGGGGTTCACGGGATCCGCCTTCCACATCACCATGCGTATTCCGACCGCCCAACAGCTAACGCGGGCCAATTTTTTCGCGACGCGCGTCCGGGAACGGTCCGGGTCCCGGTGGCTCGTGCGCGCTGCCGAATCGGCAACGCCGGCGGCGAGGAACGATGAGGCACAGGGATAGGGAACCCGAACCTCGCTCTCCACTCTCCTGAGGGTTAATCCTGCCGCGCGGCCCGAAAGGTTACAGGGCTCGCCGGATGCGTCCCGGGGGATCGAAGGGGGTTCGCAAGCCGACGCGTCGGGATTCTCCTGGATTCGGCCGTGAAGGCATTCCCGATCGACTCCACGACGGTCGATCACCACCAAGCCATCGGACCCGCCAAGAATCACCAGAGTTGGTTTCGGGCCGCAGGACCGGGGCGGGGTCACCCGGCCATGGCGACGACCACAACCGGGCGGGACGCGGGGCGATCGATCGGCCGGATGGGAGTAGGGCGGGCTTTCCAGACTGGCGACGAACCTACGCCTTGAAGAACTGCCGGCGGAACTGGTCCAGGTGCGCCCGGTTGCCCAGGATCACGAGGGTATCGCCGGGTGCCAGCACTTCATCGCCGGAGGGGGGGAATTCCAGGCCTCCATCCGCTCGCTTGATGGCGATGACGATCACGCCCGTGCGCCGCTTGATATCGGCATCGCGCAAGCTGTGGCCAGCCAGTCCACTGGCGACGTGGATCGGCAGCTCATCCATCTCGATCGCCAGGCTGGCGCGCTGGGTGACCAGCTCGATGAACTGGACGGCGGCCGGGTTGGTCACCAGCGAAACGATCCGGTGCGCGCCGATGGCCGCGGGCATCACGACGTGATCGGCGCCGGCATGCTTGAGCTTCTTCACCGTGCTGGGCTGCTCGGCCCGCGCGATGATCAGCAGGTTGGGAGCGAGCTGGCGGCCCGTCAGGGTGATGAAGACGTTCTCGGCATCGTTGGGCATGGCGCTGACCAGCACCCGGGCGCGCTCGATCCCCGCCTCCTTCAACACTTTTTCCTCGGTCGCGTCCCCGGTGACGCAGAGGAAGCCCCGGGCTTCGATCTCCCCGGCCCGTTCGTGCGAGAGTTCGACCACCACCAACGGCTGCTCGGCGGCCGTCAATTCCTCGCAGACCAGGGCCCCCACCCGGCCGAATCCCGCGACGATCGTGTGCCCGGACAACTCTTCGATCTGTCTCATCATGCGTTGGCGACCGAAATAGCCCAGGAGCTCGCCCTCGGCGAGGAACTGGACGAAGACCCCCAGGGTGTAGGCGACCGAGCTGATCCCCAGCGCGATCACGATCATGGTGTGGATCCGCGCTGCCGCCGAGTTCGACGGGCGGACTTCCCCGTACCCGACCCCCGAGATGGTAATGACCACCTGGTAGAGGGCGTCGAAGAACGTCCAGCCCAGGGCCTGGTAGCCCACGATACCATAGATCATCACGAACAGGATTGCGGCGAATCCCAGCAACAGCTTCCGGACGGCACGCCGCCGCCAGAACGAGCGAATCGCGGCTTTCGTGGGTTCCGGCGCCACGGGCTTTCCTTAGAAGCGATTTCAAAAGGGGGACTGGCTCCGAGTCTTCGAGGTGCCTGTCCCCCTTTTGAAATCGCCTGTTATTCGCGGCGGACGCGGACGGTTTGGTTGAACGCGACTGCCAGGACGACGACGGTGCCCAGGACCAGGCCCTCGATCTGGGTGCTGTCGATCCCGCGGACTACGATCCCTGTCCCCTTGATCACGATCTGGGTGAGCAATAATCCCAGCACGGTGCCCCGGATCGAGCCCACGCCTCCGGAGAGGCTACAGCCGCCGACGACCGCGGCCGTGATGGCGATCAGCTCGTAGGTCACGCCCAGCCGGCTGTCGGCCTGCCCGCTCAGGCCGGTGAAGAGGATCCCGCCCAGCGCCGAGAGCGTCCCGGAGAGGCCGTAGGCGATCGCCTTGAGCCGCCGGGTCCGCAGGCCGCTCAACCGCGCGGCCGCCTCGTTGCCCCCCAGGGCGAAGAGGTGCCGGCCCAGGACCGTCCAGCCCATGAGGACGCTCATGAACACCGCGACGCCCGTGAAGATCGACAGCGTCACCCAGGGATTGCTCCCCAGCACCCGGTAGGCGGCGATCGAGACGTTGATCGTCCGGTTCTGGGAGAGGATCGTCGCCAGGCTGCGCAGACCGGCCATGGTGGCCAGGGTCGCGATGAACGGCGGCAGCCGGAGCCGATTGATCATGAAGGCGTGGAACAGGCCGATCGCCAGTCCCATCAACAGCGTGATGCCGATGACCAGCCAGACGAGCCCGGTCGACGGCGGCACACTGCTGGACCCACCGCGGCGCAGCCACTCGGTCAGGAGCTTGGCGCTGACCACCGACGCCAGCGCGACGACCGCGCCGGTGGACAGGTCGATCCCCCCGGCGATGATGACCAGCCCCGCGCCGACGGCGAGCACCCCGAACAAGGAGACCCGGTGCAGCAAGGTCTGGAGGCTATACGCCCGGAAGAAGGCCCGATCGCGGTCCAGCCAGTAAATCAGCACCAGGACGACGAGGATGCCCGCGACCAATCCCCACTCCGGAGCCTTGAAGACGCCGATCAGGGAGGCGAGGAGACGGCCGCGTCGCTCAGGGTGGTTGACGGTCATGATGGTTCAGGACGGCAAGGTGCTGGACGAGGCGACCGGGGCAGGAGGCCACAGTTTTCCTGAGACGAGTTTACGCCCTGTGAGATTATCTTGTCTGGCCTGAGACTGGGGCCGTTCCCGGCGGGACAACCGGACAGACTTCCTTGCCGGAGCAACCGCCACTGAGAGCTGCGGCCTGGGCCTCAAGAATCCCGCGGGGAGAAAGGGCCTTACAGAGCAAATGGCAGTCGCTCCGGCCGGGATTTCTGGGCCGGTCTCGGCGCGCGTGATGCCAGACGGGAGAAGACAGGGCGATCTGCGATCATGGGCGAAGATTTGGCAGACGGCCGGGTCGTCGCGATGGCACGGGTGCCCAGATCGGGGCCGACCAGGGGTCCGACGGTTCCCTCCAAGGACGAGAACGGATCGAGAGGGCCTTCCGAACCGCTAGAGGACAGCAACGGTACGGTCTGAGCCGGCGCAGGGCCGCTTGACCGAAGCGCCAGGCCATTGGACCTCGAGGTTTCCTGGACGCTCGGCGGTTGGGAGACGCCCGAGGCAATGCTCGTACTCCTACCTGAAGTCGCGGCTGCACCTCCGGGGATCGGGAGCCGCCGGGACGGAGCGGCGATGAGAGCGACGCCATTCGTTGCCATTCCGTCGCCGAGGAAGGGGTTACTTACCGTGACCCCGGTGAAGGTCACCGACTGGGGGGGCCCCGTGCTGTACGTGACCGTGACGGTGAACTGGTCGCTTGGGGTCACCCCTTGGTTCAACTGGAAGTAGAGGTCGGCGACGGGTGCGAGGGCCTGGCGCACGAGCTCTGCGCGCCACCAACCATCGGTATTGTTACTGCCAAAGGGTGCGTTATACTCGTCGTAGATGTTCGGGTTCGATGACGAGATGCCGACCTTGGTCACCGCGAGCGAGGTATTCAGGCCGACGAGCTGAATATCGACGTCCTGGGTGCCGTCGGGCTCGCTGTCTACATCTGGCCCCACGAGGTCGATGCCATCTTGGTTCAGCGGCACGGCGGACAGGCTGGGCATCGGCAGGTTGGGATTGGCGATCTGCCCGTCGGGGAGCAAGGGATTGCTGACGGAGATGCCGGAGAGGGTGATGGACTGGGTGGACCCATCGCTGTAGGTGACCGTGACGGTGAACTGCGTGCTCGGGCTCATCGACTGGTTGAGCTGAAAATACAGATCACCGACGGGCGAACGAGCTTGCCGCACCAACTCGGCGCGCCACCAGCCGTCGGTGTTGTTGCTGCCGAACGGCGCGTTGTACTCGTCGTAGATGCTCCCCGATGTCGTCCCGATGCCGACCTTCGTTATGTCCAGAGCTGTGTTCAGACCATTGAGCTCGATATCCACGTCCTGATTGCCGTCCGGACCGGCGCCGGTGCCCTGGCCCACCAAGTCCACGCCGTCCTGGTTCAGCGAAGTGGCCGAGAAGGTGGGCATCGGGAGGTTCGGGTTCGACACCGAGACGCCGGTGAAGGTAGTGGACTGGGGGGGGCCCGTGCTGTAGGTGACCGTGACGGTGAACTGGTCGCTCGGGGACGCTCCCTGGTTGAGCTCGAAATAAAGGTCGCCCACCGGCGCGAGGCCCTGGCGCACCAGTTCGGCGCGCCACGCGCCATCCGTGTTGTTGCTGCCAAACGGCGCGTTGTACTCGTAGTAGACGTCCGGGTTCGACGACTCAAGGGTTACCTTCGTGACACTCAACGTGGGGTTCAGGCCATAGAGCCGGATGTGCTCATCCTGGATTCCATCCGACCCCGAGTTGGTGCCCAGACGCACCACGTCAGCACCGTCTTGGTTCAGGGCGACCGCTGAGAGCGAAGGATTGGAGACTGGGCTGCCATTGATGTTCAGGTTATCGGCGTCGTAAGGCGCGTAGTACGGTGGATTCCCGGCAACCTGATAATTCGGCTGGTTGTACGGAAACGCAGAGGTCGGTGACACGACACCGTTGATCACCCCCTCGTAGACCTGCCCCGTCGGCTCAGCCTGGATCTGAAGGGCCCCCGTGGACGAGAGGATCGACGCCGAGTTGCCCTGGAGGGTGAGGCTTAGTTCATGCGGATCAACATAACCAAGCGGTCCATTGGGAGAGCCGGAAGGCCCCAGCACCGTAGATGGAGTGCGTACGCCTGCGGAGAATCCGTCCCCCACGGTAATGGTCGGCGGCCGGGAATTGTCGGATGGAGCGTTGGCCGGGTTGTTGTTACCATTTAAGATACCATAAAACATCGCACTCAACCCATTGCGAGTGGATGTTGCCCAAGAGCTAAGCCAACTTTGCGTCCACTCAATGATGTTGTACTCCACGGTCGCGGTCAGATAAAGCCTTCCTGTAGTGGCATTGATGTCTGATCCGTGACGCACCTTGATGATCATGCCTCCCGGGGAATTCTCGATCGTGTTGTACTCGATCGTGACGCCGAGAACCGGCGCGCGGGTCCATTCCCCCGGCAGAGGGTAGGGATTCTGCGTGGTGGGTACGGCTGGATTGGGGGTCGGATCGGTTTGATAGGCTTGGACGAGGATTCCCGTGCCTGTGTACGGAAATACATAGGCCCCGCCCCCGATGAACGTGTTGTGCACGATTTGCGTGCCGAACTGGTTGCCCGGAAGGTCGATCCCGGTCGAGGACGTGCCTGCAACGTTAATCGTGTTCCAAGAATACTGGTCGCCGATACTCCCTGATGTAACCGAAATGATATACGACCCTGCTGGGAGTGGCGATCTCATCAGGAATGTCGGGGGAGAAGTCGAGATTTGCTGGGCGATCGGGAACCATTCTCCAGCCAGCGGGTTAGCCGATCCATTGCTGTTCTGGGTGTTCACAATTGAAACGATCAGGCCGTGCCCCGTGTCCTGAGTCATGGGCGCCCGCGAGTTGATCGAGCTCGAGGGCTTGGGGAGCGTGAGGATCCAACCGTCGTTGGATATGGCACCGGCCGGGCCCTCGTAGAACACGCCGTAGTTCTCGACGAGGATAACTTCGGGTGCACCCGTATCTGCACTGACGTATTGGTTACTGGCTGTGGAATACGTGATTTGATTACCGAGGAAGCCGCCACTGAACGTGTTGTTGAATACGTTGTCATTAAATGTAGCATTATGAAAGTTGATCAGCCGGGCCTCGTAGCCGGACGCAACGCTCTGCGAGACATGGTTGTTGTCGAAGGTCACGTCGTGCGGCGATTCGACGGAGAATGCCCCCACGGCGTACGTATTGGCGAGGGCACCGGAGTGGACGTTGCCCGATACGTCCCATGGCCCGCCTGACAACTTGATTGTACCTCCCTGGAACGTGCATCCGGTGATGGTCCCACTGGCTTGTGTCCATCCATAAGCCGCGTTGGTGAGCACAAGCGGAGTGGCCTCCTCGCCGATATACGTATATCCAGATGGAGGGGAGCCAGGCGGAGTGGGATCAAGAGCGGGTGGGCCGGTAATCGACATCCCCGAAAGGGTCACAACGACTGGACTGGCATTGCCCCCGGCTAGCATGACGACGGCGTGCGGTCCATTCTGTTCATTCTCCGGGTCATACCAGGTGTTGTGGAAGCTCGTGTCGAAACCGATGCTGAAATTCTCGAAGTCGATGATGTAGTCGCTCGAGTACCCCGTGGAGGGGTTCAGATAGATCGCTCCGGGCGTGGATGACGACCAGGAAGCCTGAAACTTGAGCGTGGCACCTTGGCCGATGATCCGAACGGAGTGGTTGATCTCCAGCGGCTGCGTCAGGGTGATGGTTGTGTTCGCCGCCAGCGTTATGGTGTCGTATTCCGTCCCCCCTGTCGGCGTTTCCAGGAGCGATGAAAGCGTGCTGGCCGTCGAGACGGGGGTTGACCAGGAGTTGCCGTTCAAGGGGTTGGCCAGCAGGCTCGGTTTCCATGGCCCGCCCGCGAACTGGATGACGTATTGATGCGTATCTCCCGTGAACGTGAGCCGTAGGGTCATGTCGGTTGACACAGAGACTCCTGCAACGCACACCGTCTCGTCCCGGACGGGCGGGAAGTAGATGTCGGCGCTGGCATTCCCCTGGGCTTCCTGGACGAAAAGCGGTTCGTGGTTCGTCGTGTCCGTGCTCAACCACTGAGAGCCTTCCTGGTCGCTGAGGGTCGCCGAGGTGATCGCCTTCCCTCCCAGTCCCGTGACGCTCAGGTGGACCCAGCCTTGCGCATGCGTGCCGTCCTGGCCGTTGTTCGCAAAGTTCGACCATGAAACCGAGAACGAGTTCATGACCACGTTGCCCGGCGTCGTGTTCGGCGTCATGGTCAACGGGGGATTGGCCAGGTTGCTGATCGGCGTCGATCCGGTGTCCATGAAGGTGCTTCCGGCGGCGCTATACGTCACGGTCAGATTCAGCACATTGCCGTTTTGCAGCGTCGTCGGCGTTCCGGTCGAGCTTCCATTGACGGCGCTGTCGACGGTCGGATTGATAAAGAGATCACCCTGAGAATGGTCCGTGGGGTTGGTGGCTGGGTAAAAGAATTCTGCATTGGCCCAGCCGGATGGGACAGTGTTGTTTTGATACTCGTACTCGCACTCGAAACCTGATGGTCCTTGGACCAAAATCGACAAGAGCGTAGCATTGTAACCGTTTATAGATGTCTTCAAGCTGCTCAAATGGAGATGGATATCTTGAACGCCATCCGGACCCACGGAGGCTGTGGGACCGACCAGATCCACGCCGTCCTGCCTTTCCCAGTCGACGCTCACGTTCAGCAGGCACCATGATTCCAACTCAATTGGAGAAGGGAGGAACATCCGCCGCCGTCGGCCGTTTGACGAACTCATCGATGAGTCCCGGATTCATCGCGCTCCATTGCTGGTGGTCTGGGCCTTGAATCCGTTCAGAACCCATGAGGACGTTTCGGTCCTCGAAGTGAAGTCGGACGGTGCACCGGAAGCGATCGCGAAAACGACCCGCCCACACGGAGCTGACTTCAAGGCGGTGAGGATACGACCTGGCGCGGTCGATTTCAAGAGGCGACCGGCTGGGGGAATTCTACCCGAGAAGGGCGACTGGCGAAGCCGGCCGGGCCCACCCGTAGGTAAGACATTTGCTGCCGTTCGCCAGAGTGAAGCCCCGCTTCTTCACCGATCGTTTTAATCGAAGGGACTACAAGGGTTTAGAGCAGTGCAGCCGATGAGGTTCCTCGTCTCCGCTCAAGCAGGCGAGCCCCCCGTCAGGTCCCCGTTCACCTACGGGAGCGACCAAGCACCCAGCGAAGTGCGAGGGCGGCCGACGCCAGCCCGAAGATCAGCAGAGTGGACGGCTCGGGGACCTGGCTACCGTGCGGCGTCATCAGGAAGGCGTGCTCCTGCCCGTTGATCAGCCCCTGGCCCACGATCTGGCCGGCATCGTTGATCCCAGTCGCATTCAGGTTGCTCCACTGGCTGCTCAAGGGCGCGGGCAGTAGACTTTGGAGCGAGAGGAACTGGCCCCCCGCATAGAGGAAGCCATTGCCGACGACCTGACCCAAGTTATTGAGAGCCAAAGCGATCCTGCCCGATCCGCCCGGCAGCGCGGTCAGGTCGGTGATGCTGGGTCCGACGTCTCCGTTGAAATGGTAGCCCGTGGGGTTGTAGAGGAGGTAATGAACGGGATCGCTGCCGCTCATCTGACCCTCCCTGAGGAGCACATACCCCGATCCACTGATCGCTGTTGCAACATCAGCGAGTCCTTTGAGCCCGAATTCGGCTGAAAGATCAGTCACATGACCGTTCTGAGCGATTGCAGCATGTATGGTAGTACTGCCCGCTGACACCCATCCGACGATCTGCCCGGCATTGTTGATCGCGTAGGGGAGAATGGGAAGTGGGGTTGTCACCTCTCCTCCGCTCACAAGCTGGCCCGGGAACGAGGACTGCCCTTGGTAGATGAGTCCACCGTCGCCGCTGCCTACATATTGGCCGGAGTCGTTGATCGAAGAATAGTGGCCGCCCACGACCTGGCCGGAGTCGTTGATGGCATTGGCCGGCCCATCGACCGGATTGATCTGCGTCATCTGGCCGTTGCTGAAGAGGAACGACTTAGCACCAGCGTCGTAAGATGAAGGCCCTGCCGGACCCAGGACGACCCCGGTCGTCCACGTCCCGTCGCTACTGCTGTAAGAAACACCCGTGACTTGTCCCGACGCATTGATCCCGGTGGCGATGCTCTGGGTTGTGCCCGGCAAGGTGCCGAGGTCGGTGATCGTGTAGAGCGGGTCGGCCCACGCCTCCCGGCCCGAACTCCCCAGGAGGACCAGACCCAGAAGGACCGCGTGCATCCGTCGCAAGCGCGGCAAGCCCATGCGATTCGCTCCTTGAATCTCGTGCTCTCAATCCGTGATCGTGGCCCGTCTCTCGGCTCAACGTCTCCACCAGCCGGCCAAATTAAAGCCGAAGCGCTTCGCGTCGTCAATGGGCAAACCGAACTCGTATGCTGCGACCGGCGAGGAGTTCGCGTGGGAAGCCGGCCGTCCTGAGCGCGAAGGCAGCCGAGGTCAGCCCGAAGATCAGGAGCATGGACGGCTCGGGCACCTGACTTCCCTCGGGCGTCATCAGGAAGGCGTGCTCCTGCCCATCGATCAAGCCCTGCCCGACGATCTGGCCCGAGTCGTTGATCCCCGTCGCGTTCGGGTTGCCCCATCACGCCTGCCAGAGCTGCTGCGCAAGGATGTTCCGCTGGATGTCGTTGGTGCCGGAGAAGATCACGGACCCGACACTGTCGCGTAGATCGCGCTCCAGGCCGGTCTCCGTGGTATATCCCCGGGCGCCGAAGACGCGGACGGCGTCCAGGCTGTTCTGCACGAAGCACTCGGAAACGTGCAGCTTGGCCATCGACGCCGCCGCGGTGGCATCCCCGCCCTGCTCGCTCAACCAGGCGTAGCGGTAGACCATCAACCGGCTGGTCTCCAGCCGGAGGGCCATGTCGACGACCCGGTTGGAGATGGACTGGAACTTGCTGATCGGCTGGCCGAACTGCTTGCGTGTCCGCGCGTGCTCGATGCAACGCTCGACCTGGCGGCGCATCGTGCCCAGGGCACCAGCGAGGATCGCCCCCCGCTCCCACTCCAGGGCGGCCTGGAAGATCGTCGCCCCGCGGCCTTCGCGCCCCAGCAGGCTCTCTCCCGGCAGGGCGCAGTCCTCGAAGACCAGCTCAGCCATGGGGGCAGTCCGCAGGCCCAGCTTGGGGATCTCGCGGACGACGTGAAATCCCGGTGTGCCGCGCTCGATCAGGAAGGCGGAGATCCCCAGCACCCCCTTGGATGGGTCGGTGCTCGCGAAGCCCAGGAACAGCTCGGCGATCGGCCCGGCGGTGATCCAGGTCTTGCGGCCGTTGAGGATCCAGCGATCACCCCGGCGCTGGGCGCGGGTCTGCATCCCGAAGATGTCCGAGCCGGCCTCCGGCTCGCTGGCGGCGTTGGCCCCCAGGAGGCGGCCGTCGCACAGGCCCGGCAGGTATCGCCGCTTCTGGGCCTCGGTGCCGAAGACCACGAGCGGCGTGGCGACGGTCCAGAGCGAGGCGCCCAGGGCGAAGACCAGGCCCGTGTCGGGGCAGCCGTAACCCAGTCCCTCCATGGCCGCGACCGTGGTGAGCCGATCTCGACCCTGTCCGCCGTATTCCGCCGGCACCGGCAGGCCCGCGATGCCGAACCGGGCGCACCGCGTGTAACCGTCGCGCCAGAACTCGCCGCGCTGCTCCCGATGGGCTGCCTCCGGATCAGTTAGCTCCTCGCGCGCGAAGCGGACCGCCGCGTCATGCCAGTGCTGCTGCGATTCCGAGAAGGCGAATTCCATTTCTCTGACAACCTCATCCCTTGAGAGTCTTTTCCAAAAGTCAACGCTCGCTAGGAAGCCGTCACCTGGTCGTTAGGAGCGCGATTCCCCCATTCCTTACGCCGCAGGCGTTGCCCATCTCAGCCCAGGGTCGCCGAAGGCGCACCCTGGGATCGATCGTCCCAGGCCCACCGAACCCCAACGGGGTTTCACAGGCCGGCCGCCTTGTGGAACCCCGTTGGGGTACAGGACGCAACGGGGAATCCACCGTGGCCCGGCCTTCCCAGGGTGCGCTGCGCGACCCTGGGCTCTGCTGTGGTACGCCTTCGGCGTAGCGATCTCCTCCCCGAACGGGGCTCTTGGAACCGACTCCAAGCTCGGATGCACCTCCCCACCGGGCGGCCTCGTCCGGCACGATCATGGCCGAAGATCGCTGATTCGGCAAGGTGAGATGAGAAGGCCGATCAGGTTGACTTCAGTCCCTTGCTCGCCAGCCACGACTTCATCTCCTCGATGTCGATGACGTTGCTCCCTTTGACGGGCGAGTCCTTCTTCGGAACCACCACGCGCACGCCGGTATCGATCGTATCAGTGCCGCCGGGGAGCATTGCGTCAATGGTCTTCTGGTCCTTTTCGATCACGGCCTTCAGGAGTCGCACGGCCCGATACCCCATCTCGTAGGGGTTCTGGCAGACCGTCGCGTCGATGCCGCCGCCGGCGACGTCCTGGACCGCCAGCTCGTCCAGGTCGAAGGTGACGATGGTGACCTTCTGCCGCAGCTCGGGGAACTTGTTGACTTCTTGCGCGATCAGGTGAGCATTATAGGACCAGAGCCCGAGGAAGACGCCGATGTCGGGGTACTTGCTGATCGCGGTCTGGACGTTGATCTGGGCGCGGCTGGAGTCGGTGCCGTCCTCGAAGATCTCCGCCTGCGGGAAGGACGCGCCGGCGCCGGCGAAGAAGCCCTCGCGGCGCTCGATGGCGTTGGCCGCCGCCGCCGTCCCCACGAACGCGACCGTCTTGCCCCCCTGAGGTCGCAGCGTCTTGGCCACCTGGCCGGCCACTTCGCCGGCGCTGCGGTTGTTGGTGCCGATGTACGCCCGCCGCGCGTCCTTCTGACCGTCCGAGTCAATGGCCAGCACCACTTTCCCCGCCTTCTGGAGCTCCCGCATCTTGTCGGCGATCCCGGGTGAATCCTTCTCCATGACCGAGACGGCCACCCCCTGGATGTCGGGAAGACTGAGGACGTCCTCCAGCAGCTTGATCTGACCGTTCGGGTCGCCATCCTTGTTGCGGCGCATCTCCACCTGGGCCCCGAACTCGGCGGCGCCGTCGTTCATCCCCTTCTCGACGGCATTCCACCAGTCGGAGGTCCCATTGGTGATGAACATCAAGCGCGGTCCGGTCCGGGGTGAGGACGATCCGGACCCCCCCGCTGCGGAAGGACCCGGCGCGCCGGCCGATCCTTCCGGCGCGGTCTCGCCGCAGCCGGCGCACACGAGCATGAGCGCGAAGACGAGGGTCGCCGCGGGGCGGCGGTCGTTCGTGATAGGCACTGGATGTTCTCCCAAGCGGTCCTGCCGAAATGCGATCGACGGTCTGTTATCATAATCGATGGGGAATGCGCGCGAAACGTCCGGCCCGGCTCGGAGACCCGGGTGACAGCCGCCGGTTGCTCCCGCGACATTGGATGGATGCGCCGCCTCGGGTTCGACCGGCGGCTGGAGTGGAGATCAGCCTTGATGCGATGGCATGACCGGGTCTATGGCGAGGTCGCCGTCGAGGAGCCGGGGATTCTCGAGCTGATCGCCTGCCAGAGCTTCCAGCGCTTGAAGGGAGTCCGGCAGGCCGGACCCTCCGCACTGGCGTTTCCGTTCAAGGACGTCACCCGGTTCGAGCACAGCCTGGGCGTCTATCTCCTGCTGCGCCGCCTGGGGGCCGACCGCCGCGAACAGGTCGCCGGCTTGCTGCACGACATCTCGCATACGGCGTTCTCGCATGCGGTCGACTTCGTCGTCTGGTCCCAGGAGCAGGATCACCACGAGCAGCTCAAGCCGTTGATGCTGGACCGCCCCGACCTGGCCGCGGCACTCAGGCGCCTGGGCTATTCGCCGCGCGAGTTCTACGACGATTCGATCTATCCCCTGCTCGAGCGGCCGCTGCCCTGGCTCTGCGCCGACCGGCTCGATTACTTCCTCCGCGACGGCCTGGCCTGCGGCGTCGTCGCGCCCGAGGCGGCCGGGTGCATCCTCGGTCATCTGGCGGTGCGCGACCGCTGGATTGTCTTCACCGACATCGCGGTCGCGCGCCAGGCCGTGGCGTTGTTCGCGGCGATGAATCGCGACTGGTGGGCCGGCCCCACGGAAGCCTTCATTTACAACGAGTTCGCCGACGCCCTCCACGAAGGGATGCGCCTCGGTGTGCTGCACCTCGACGACCTCTTGAGCGACGACGATCACGTGCTGGCCCAGCTCGAGGCGGCCGGGAGCCCCCTCATCGCCGCCAAGCTGGATGCGATCCGGCACTTCCGGCCCGAGTCCTTGAACGGCTACCGGCCGCGCGTCGTGCCTAAAGAGCGTTGGCTCGATCCGCCCGTTCAGACGGGTCAGTCCTTCGAACAGCTATCGGTTCTCGATGCCGGGGCGCGCCCTGGATCGAATGCGGATTGACGAGCCAGGGCATGACCAACGGCTTCGCCCGGCCCTGGGCGGAGGTCCTGGCGGCGACGATTCGTCCGACGGCTTCATTCGGCAGGAACGCCGCACACCCGACCAGCATGATCAGGCCGAAGGTCCACATTCCCAGGCAAGCTCCGATGCCCACATGGAGCACGACCGCTCCGGCCAGCAAGAACGGCCGCAGCCGCGGCTGCCAGATCAGCGCGCAGAAGGCGACCTCCCAGAGCACGGAGACGTGCGTGAGGAGGTCCAGGACCCAGGGGTGCCAGGCCAGCCAGGTCATGTCGATCGACTGGTACTCCAGATTCGCGAAGGATCGCCAGATCGCCTCGCCGTTCCACCACGCCTCGCCCTGAAGTTTCGAGGTCCCGGCGAAGAAGTAGATGACGCACATGTGGACCTGGATCAGCCGCAGCGCCAGGTTCGCGGCCGCACTCGGCGACGGCCGCGCCGCCGCCCCGGCCCGCCGCAGCGCCAGCCACCGGTCGACCGAGAGGGCCTGTCCGCTCGGCCCGATGGCCAGGTAGAGCGTCAGCATCGCGTTGATCTGGTCCAGGCCGAACGTCGCCGCCGGCACGCGGTGGCAGAACGAGATCGTGACCGCCAGCGCCAGGAGGGAGGTCCCGCGGGTCCAGAGCCCGATCGTGAACAACGCCAGCACGGCCATCGACAGGCCGTAGGCGGGCCAGATCCACTGTCCCGGCACGAGCCACCAGAAGGAGTAGGTGTAGGACCCATCCTGGATCGCGCGCACCAGGCGTTCGCTCAGCCAGGCTCCCGGCCCGAAGAAGTCGCCGAGCACCAATCCCCACACGGCGTGGGTATACAGCAGCATCAGGCCCGTCAAGACCCGGAGCACACCCAGCAAGGTCGGGTCGGCCGGCGTGAACCAGAAGGCGTCCCAGGCTTCCTCCATCGCCCGCACGGAGTGCGTGACCGACCGGGAGGCCCGGTTCAGTAACCGTCGCATCGGAAGGTCCCCAGCGGCTGGTCTTCGTAACTCTCCGGATCGGTCAGGTGCCCGCCGCCGCGGACCCGCTCCCTCGTCGGCAGATTGTGGGTCTGCTGGATCAGGGTGACCCGAGCCGCGCCGTATTCCCGGCCGATGTGTTGGGCATACGACTCATGCCAGAGGCTCCGCAACTCCTCCGGTGCATCGTTCATGTGCTCGGTCAGCATGAAATACCGGTGATAGAGCAATCGCGGTCGGGTCGCGCGATCGGGGATCCGCCCGTGGACGGTCGTGCCGTCGTCGCGCTCGGCTACGAACGCCAGCAGGGTGCTCTCGGCCGGCTCGGGGGCGAAGAAATGGTAGCCGTGGTCGAGGTAGAGGACCTCCAGGTACGGCTGGAAGAGCCCCCAGGCGCTGCGGATCAGGTCGGAGGATGGGGCCACGGCCGCCGGCGCGATGATGATGGCCGCGACGTGAAAAACCAGCCAAACGCTGAGGACCCGCCGCAGAAGCCGGCGCCTGGGCGACCGGCAGGGCGGGGCGTGCATGGGCATCACGAGGCCAGGGTCGGCGCCGATGCTCACGACGATTCCTCCTCCTCGGGACCAAGGAAGCCGGGTACGAGGCAGCGGTGTGGGAAGACGGTGTGGGCCGCCTTCCCCGCGCCGCCCCGACCAGCGGTCGCCGCGCCGACCGAGCCCTTCCCGGCAGGCCAGGGATCGATCGGCAGGACTCAGTAGGAGCCGCCGTACGAGCCGCCGTACGAGCCGCCGTACGAGCCGCCGCCGCCGTGGTGGCCAAAGAAGCCGCCGCCACCGCTGGACCCGCCGCCGCCGTGGTGGCCGAAGCCGCCGCCACCGCTGGACCCGCCGCCGTGGTGGCCAAAGAAGCCGCCGCCGCCGCTGGACCCGCCGCCGTGGTGGCCGAAGCCGCCACCGCCGCTGGACCCGCCACCACCATGGTGGCCAAAGAAGCCGCCGCCGCCGCTGGACCCGCCGCGGGCGCGGTGGTGATGGCCGCCGCCGCCGCTGGACCCACCGCTGGAGCCAGCGGCCAGGGCCGTGCCCGTCCCGAGACTCAGAGCCGCGCTCAGAGTTGCCACGCTGAAAAGCGATCGACGAAATGTCCTCATGGTAGTCCTCAAGTGTGTTGCGTAACGCCCTCTGGTGAACACTCCATGCGATTCGTAGGGCATCCTTCGCCCCGGCTGCCATCTATCACCGGGCCGGTCACCAGGACTGGTTTCGCTCGAGCAACATCCAGACATCCTGAATGCACCCGAACATCAGCTTGGGGACGGCCCGAAGCCCAGAACCCGGCGGACTAGGAACCACAAGGATGGATTTGCCCTGGGAAAGCGAGAGCCTCGATCACTTGCACAGGCTTCTTTGGGTCTGGGAAGGCTGGCCGGTAAAAGGATACTGGATAATCTGGGCAAATCAAATCGGCCCGAGCGAGGTGAATGCGAAAATCTGGAGGGCATGCTGAGGATTTTGTCGATTATGCCGGTTGTTCCTGGCCCGAAAGAAACTCCTGTCGATCGGGCTGGAAGGCCCGACCTACCGGTCTCGTTCTCGGCCGGGTCCCACGGGGGATTCCGCAGGCGCTCGATCGCGGAGGCGGTACAAGGATTTCTGAACGGCCGGATCGAGCGGATCCTGGGCGAGGGCGAGCTGATACCAGGCGCGGGCCTCGGGACGCTGGCCCAGGTCTTCACAGGTCTCCCCAAGCTGGGTGAGGAGCGTCTTATCGGTTCGGAGGTGAAAGGTCGTCGCCTTCTGGAGCAAGGTCCTCAGGTGCCGCCAGCGCTGGACCTGGTGTTGAACCGAGGCCGCGGCCTGCTGGTCTCCCAGTTGCCGGAGCACGGTGGATAACTCCTCGAGTGCCTCGAGGTTGGTCGGATCCTGCCGCAAGGCGATGCGGAACTGCCGGGCTGCGGTCGCCGGATCGTGGCCGCGCACCGCGAAGTGTCCCCGCAGGAGAGCGAGCCCGAGATGCCCGGCCGGCCCCTCGGCCAGGATCGACCGGGCCTCGTCCAGGCGCAGGCGACCCAGGGCGATCCGCGCCCGCACAACCCGGACGTCGGGGTCCGAGTCGGGCAGACCGCGGAGCAGGGCCTCGGATTCCTCGAGCTGGTGGTAGCGCACGAAGACCTCGGCCAGGGCCAGCCGGCTTATCCGATCATCCGGGTCTGCGGCGAGGTAGCGCTGGAGGTGAGGCTGGATCGCATTGTTGATCCAGAGGTTCTCGAAACTGTTCGTCCAGAGAAAGACATCCTCGTAGTTCAGAGGCTCCAGCTCGGCCAGGGCCCGGTACTGGGCCTGCACCTCGGCGCGGCGGGCCTGCATCGAGTAGAGGACGATGAGCTCCCGCCGCGCCAGGGCCAGCTTGGGATCCAGCCGGAGGGCGTCGCGGAACAGAGCTTCCATGCGGCGGGCTCGGTCGCGGCTCTTCTCGATCTGGCCGGCGAGCAGCCTGGCGCGGGCGGCCAGGGGATCCGTCTCGGGGATGGCCGTCAGCAGGCTGATGGCCTGATCCGGCCGGCCGCGGCCCAGCTCCAGCTCGGCGCGGAGGACCCGATCGTCGGTGGTGGGGGGGCGTCGCCGCGCGAGCCGGGTCAAGAGCGCGTCCGCGCGGGACCATTGGCGGTCCTTCACGGCCAGTCGGGCTCCCGACGCCAGTCGATCGGGATCGGAGGGACCCTCGACCCAAACCGCGGCCAGGACACTCCCGAGGGTCAGGAGAGCCAATCCCCCGAGAGCCCGAGCTTTCCGGCGGAGAGCACCCATTCCCAGGACGCCCTTGGTGGTGGCGGTTCGCACGTGAGCTCTCACTCCGTCGTGGCCGGCCCGGCTGGGCGCGCGGCGCGGGCTTCGTCTCGAACCCGAATAAAATGGTCCGTTTTGAACGAGTGGGTGGACTCCACCCAGATGCGTGGCATGTGGCACTCCAGGCACCCCTGCGCCGGATTGACCGGACAGATCGCCCTGGCTCGCTCGGCCGCGCGCCGCTCGGTGGTCGCGGAGCTTGGTCGGGCTGGGGCCGCGGGGCTCGGCGAGCCTGACGGGCGCGCCGCCGGCTCAGGGGCGTGACAGGAGAGGCACTTCGCCTCGTTCCGGGCCGTCGCGGTGTCGGCGTCGCGGTGCGGGTCGTGGCAGGTCGAGCAGCTCAGGGTGCCATCCCCCTCGGTGTAACAACGGCTCCAGGTCAGGGTCAGGGACTGGTAGCGAAGCCAGATGGGGTGGGTCCGTGGTTGGTCGATGATCTCGGTTCGCGGGTTGCGGTGGCACTGGGCGCAGAGCTCATTGATCGCCGCCGGCGAGGCGGCGCCGGGGCTGACGATCGCCGGGTCCGAGAAGCCGGCCGCGACGGCCCTGACGTGGTGGCCACCCGGCCCATGACACCGCTCGCAGCCGATCGAGTGGTCCGCGGCCTCGGGGCCGGCCCCGTGGAGGATCGCCGAGAAGTTGGTCGTATGGCAGGACAGGCAGCGCCGCATGCCGTCGCCTTCGACCATCGGTTCGCCCAGGTATTCTGCCGCATCGGCCGGCTGGGGCGGCAGCCCGGTGGAGATGTCCCAGCCCGTTCCCCGCGGCGATCGGAAGTAGGACATCCGCCCCAGGATCGGTCGCCCTCGGTCGTCCCGGCCGACGAAGCTCGTGTAGTGATCGGGGGAGCCGAAGGCGTAGGCGACGACCGCGCGCCAGACCTGCCGGCCCGTGCGGGTCTCGACGACCAGCGAATCGCCCTGCCGGCGTACCTGGTGGGTGACCTGAGGATTGCTCGGGTCGGGGAAGGGGTCCTTGGGAATCGCCAGGCGGTTCAGCTCGCGGGCGCGGGCGAAGGTGGTGGCGTGATGGCTGGCGAGCACGGTGTCACTTTGTCGTCGATGGCAGGCGGCGCAGCGCGTCTGGCCCAGGTAGGGAGCCGGCTCGGGTTCCAGGGGATGCTCGGCGCGGTACGACGGAGCGTCGGACAACGCGGCGGCCGCCTGGTGGAAATCCCCCTCCTGGATGAAACTGCGACTGAGCAGCCAGGAGGCTTCCGGGTCCGGACCCGATCCCAGCAGCGCGTGCAGGATCGTCCGCGCTTCGGCGGGCTGGCCGGAGCTCAGCAACGACCGGGCCAGGAGCTTCCGCAGCGAGGCCACTGGATAGGGTGCCGCCGCCGCCCCCTGGGGGTCGAGCTGCCACCATCGCCGCAGCGCCTGGACCGCGCCGGCGGGATCGTGGACCTCCGACCGGGCGGTCCCCAGCATCACCTGGGCGCGTGCTTCCCAGCCGGGCTGCCGTGCCAGCCGCTGGGCGACCTCCGCGGCGGCGTGGTAACGGTCATTGAGGAGATACAAGACGGCCAGGGTTGCCAGCGCCTCGGGATGATCCGGATCCCGCTGCTGGGCCTGCTCGTACGCGCGGAAGGCCGAGTCGACCTGGCCGAGCCGCATCCAGGCCCGACCCAGCAGGGAGAAATCCTCGGCGTCCTTGACCTCGGCGGCGAGCCGCTGATACAGCGCGACCGCCTTCTGGTCCTGGTCCTGGCGGGCCGCCGCCCGCGCCGCCAGGTGCAAGGCCTGGACATCCTGGGGAGCCTCCTTCAACCGCCGATGGGCCAGGGAGGCGGTCCGGTCCCACTGGCCTCGGGAATACGCCGCGCTGGCGTCCGCGACGAGATCCGGGAACCAGCGGGTCTTGGCCCGGAGGATCGCGGCTCCGCCGACGAGCAGGACGACCGTCGCGGCCACGAGGACGGCGATGGGGCGCTGGCGTTTCACCGGGTGTGACTCAGAAGACCGTCAGGCTGGACAGCCCGACCTACAAAATCCGTCAGGCTGGACAGCCTGACCTCCAGAGGCTCCGTTTGAGCGAGCGGTTACCGACCAACTCGGCGATGTCCGGCCGCTTGATGTCTCATCTTCCCCGAGCGTTCCCCTGCCCCGCCCGATGGACCCAGCTTCGACGACCGGATTTTGCGTCGAGCCTCTCCGCCAGGCGAAAGGTGAGCGGGTGAGCCTGGTCCTCATCCTGGACCTCCAGCTTACCGCAAGACCGGCCGGTTGAGGAGGGTGGCACACGTTGGGCGGATCGGGAACCGGCGTCCCGCGCAATTCGCCGTGGCCGCATCCCAGGGGACATCGGTCAATCACCCTGCGGGTTAGGCAATTCGGGAAGACGCTCGTCGCTCCCGACGGCTGGATCTCCCCGCCGCTTAGCTCGCTCGACGATCACCGCCAGCACCGCCACCGAGGCCCCACGGTGCCAATCGCGATGATGAGCAACCCAGAGAGCCGCCCGGGATCGACATCCCTATCAGAGTCCGTTCCCAAGGCGATCACTGGTCCGGGAGTCCTCTCAGCGTGGATGGGATCGCGATATCATCATTTCGTACGCCGAAGGCGTTCCACACTGCCTCCAACGCTGATGCAAACCGCCCCCTCTCTGGGGCTCCGCTTCAAAAAGGTGGGGGCTCACCTTGTGCACTTACCCGGACGTCATTCTCCTCCACGACGATGCGCTTGAGGCACCGGGATTCGGGTACACGTGTACCAGTGAACGGGAGCCGGCCCCGGAGCGATGGCCGCGGGAGGATAGTATCAGGGATGAGGGACGGTTTTGCCATATTGTTGGACGCATTCCAGCAAAGCCCGGGGTCGCGCAGCGCACCCTGGGAAGGCTGGGAACAGGCTCTCACACCAGCTCGCCGCGCAGCACGGTCACGGCCCGGCCGATCAGGGCGACCCGGCTCCCTTGGACGCGCACCTTGACGACCCCGCCGCGGCGGGAGACCTGATGCGCGGTCAGCTCGGATCGGCCGAGCTTCTCCCGCCAGTAGGGGCCCAGGCAACAGTGCGCCGAACCGCAGACGGGATCCTCGTCGACGCCGACCCTTGGGGCGAAGAACCGCGAGACGAAATCGTAGTCGCGCCCGGCTGCGCGGCTCGTGACGATGATGCCGCGGACCGGGAGCGGCTCCAGCCGGCGGATGTCGGGCCGCAAGCCCCGGACTTCCTCCTCGGTCTCGAGCTCGACCAGGAGATCGAGCCGATTCCGGCCGGCGAATCGAATCGGCGCCGGGATCGCCGCGCGGAGCGTGGCCAGCTCCTCGGGCGATGCGACCGCCGCCGCGATCGGCTCGCAAGGGAAATCCAGCTCGATCCCGTCCGGGCCGCGCCGGGCGGTCAGGAGGCCGCTCCGGGTCTCGAACCGGGCCGCCCGCTCGGCCGGCAGGTGGCCATCCTCCCAGAGGACGTGCGCCGTCGCCAGCGTCGCATGGCCGCAGAGGTCCACCTCCGAGTTGGGCGTGAACCAACGGAGGTTGAAGGTCGATCCCGCGTCGAGCCGGCGGGCAAAGGCGGTCTCGGACAGGTTCATCTCCGCCGCCACGTCCTGCATCCAACGATCCTCGGCCGGCTCCGTCAAGACGCAGACCGCCGCCGGGTTCCCGCTGAACCGGCGATCGGTAAAGGCGTCAACCTGGGTGAGGCGAATGCTCATGGGTGGGTCGTCCTTCGGTTCCATCTCAAACCGTTCCCGCACGAGGGGACGTAGGGCCGGCTGTGCCGGCCGGGAAGGGCGGGGAATCCGGAGATCGCGCTCTGCGGTCGAGTTCCCCCAGGTGTCCGGCCGGCACAGCCGGCCCTACTCCGTTCCAGAGACACCTTGGGGACCTCTCAGGATCGCTCGCTCCCGGCAATTTCACCACAACGTCATGGAGTCCAGGAACATCTGCTTCAAGTCGGCCTCGGCGGCGGGTCGGGGCGCCAGCTTGGTGACGCGGTGCTGGACAATGGTGCCGGCGACGAGCGCGTCGACGTCCTCGGGTCCGTAGCCGACCGCCTTCAACCCGTTCGGCATGCCGGTCTGCCGCATCAGGCCGAGGATCGCCCCGGCCAGCAGCTCGCCCGCGTCCTCGGGCCGGGCGCCGGCCGTGTCGGTTCCCATCAAGCGGGCGGCTTCGAGGTGCCGGCCGGGGTCAACCTCGGCGGTGAACCGGAAGACGGCGGGAGCGTTGAGGATCACCGACATGCCATGCGGGATCAGCGGCCGGCGCGCCGGGTATCCGGCGGGGACGAAATCCCGGACCATCCCCGAGACCGGGTAGGACATCCCATGGGGGAGATGCACGCCCGCGTTGCCGAAGCCGATGCCGGCGAAGGTCGCCGCCAGCAGCATCTCGCCCCGCGCCTCGTCGTCCGAGGGGTCCTTCATCGCCCGGACCAGGCTCCGCGCGACCATCGCGATGGCGCGCGTGGCCCAGACGTCGCTGATCGGGTTGGCTCCCTGGTAGGCGGGGCGCAGCCCGGGGTGCTCCGGGGCGGGGCGGCGGTGGAACGGCAACGCGGTGAACGATTCCAGGGCGTGGCTCAAGACATCCAGTCCCGAGCAGGCGGCGACCTCGGGCGGCAGGCTCCGGGTATTGTCCGGGTCGATCAACCCCAGCACCGGGCGCAACGCGCGGTGCGCGATCCCCGTCTTGGCGTGCAAGGGCGTGTAATCGAAGATCGCCACCCCGGTCGTCTCGCTCCCCGTCCCCGCGGTGGTCGGCACGGCGATCAAGGGTTTCAGCCGGCCGGGGACCGGCCGGCCCTGACCGACCGGCGGATTGACGTAGGCCAGCAGCTCGGCGGGATACGTGGCGTACAGGTTGGCCGCCTTGGCCGTGTCGAGGCTCGACCCTCCGCCCACCGCGACATAGCCGTCGAAGCCGCCGCCGGCGGCGAAGGCGATGGCGGCCTGGAAGGACTCGTCCGTGGGCTCGACCCGGACCTGGTCAAACAGCACGGCATCGATCCCCGCATCCCGCAGGGCCTCGAGCACCACGTGCACCGGCTCGGTCCTGGCCAGATGGGGATCCGTCACGACCATCACCCGGCGCACGCCCCAATGGCTCAGGTCGTGGCCCACCTCGCGGGTCACCCCCGGGCCGTACTTGATACTCGAGGTGTCCATCGTGTAGGCCGTCTCGGTTGGCATGGGCTTGACCTCAGTCCGTCGGCCGCGCCGGACTGGCGGGACTGCTCCGCCCCGCGGCACGGCAGTGTCCACGATCGCTCAGGAAGGGATTGGGATCACCATACCCGCGGACCGACCGGGAGACCACGGGGAACTCCCTGGCAAGGAAGCAATCTCCGTAGGTCAGGCTCGAGCCCGACAGGGACCGGATCCTGTCAGGCTCGAGCCTGACCGACTTGGCGTGCAAAACAAAACGGGCGGCTCCGTTGGGGAGCCGCCCGTGCGGGGACGCGAACAGGACGGTTAGCTCAGGGTCTCTCAGCCGTGATGAGGCTTCTTGTGCACGTGGGGGATCACCGCAGTCGGCTTGGTCTGGTGGTGCTTCGAGGACGAGAGGAGCCCTGCGGCGCCCTTGGGATGCGGGGCAGCATGCTTGACCGTCTTGGGGTGCGTGACGGTGTGCTTGACCGTCTTGGGGTGCTTCACCACCACGTGCTGCTTCTTGTTGCCGTGCGGGGACGTCGGCGCCGGGGCCGGGGCCGGGGTGGTCGGCGAGGGCGCGGGAGCCGGGGCCGGCGTCACGGGCGTCGTCGGCGTGGGTGTCGGCGTGCTTGAGGTCGGGGTCGGAGTCGGAGTCGGGTTCGGATTATAACCGGGCGGCAGCGGGGTCGGATTCGCCGGAGCCGGCGGCGTGCCGATTTGCACCACGACCCTGTCGGAGTAGCCCTGGTTGCCCTGGCCGTTGGTACTGTCGATCATGTTGGGATTGATCGACAGGTCGAGCGTACCCGGCAGGTTGAAGTTACCGCTCAGGTTGAACTCGACGGTGTGCGCGTCGATCCAGGTCAGGCTCGTCGCGTGGACGGGTGACGCGGAGGAGACCGCGGTGCCGCTGAGCACCAGGTCGGTCGCCCGGATCGAGCTGGGATTCACGTTGTCCGAGAAGGTGACGACGATGCTCGTGGGCGCCGTGGAGGTGATCAGGGTGCCTCCATTGGCGTCGGTCGAGCCGGCGACGGGGACCAGCGACGTGGTGACGACCCGGAACGCGCCCCCCACGGCGATGCCGCCGGTGCCCTCGAACTCGTAGGCCCCGATGTCGCGGGGGCCATACCCCGGCAGCCCCCAGCCATCGCTGTTGACCTTGACCTGCGAGCGGCCGAGGATGTCGGTCGGGTCCGCCGTGGCCTCGTAGGCGTTGTCGATCGCCGCCGATTGCGCCGTCAGGTCGAAGTTGGCATCGACGAACAGGTCGGCGGGTCCATCCGAACCCGGCCGGGGATCCCGCGGCGAGACGAAGGCCGGGTTGCCGATGAAGTTGCCGTTGGCATCGGGTGCCGTCGTGGTGAGGGCGGCCGGATTGAAGCCGCTGCCCACGTTGATGGTGGCGCCGGCCTGCGAGGTGTCGCTGGCGCCGTTGCCCGAGAACAAGTTGTTCTGGAGCATCGTCACCTTGTTCGGGGTCGAGGAGAGAATGGCCGCCCCGTTTCGCGCGTTGGTCTGGTCGTGGTTCTCCCAGAAGATGTTGCTGGCGATGTAGGCCTGGGCCGGCGTCGAGCTGGTGTTGACCAGGAGCAGGCCGAAGGTGTTGAAGGCGAAATCGTTGTTGATCAGTTGAGCCGGCGCCGGCGAGCCGCTGGTCGTGCCGTCGTCGGCGATGACGACGCCGTTGTCATTGCCGACGATCACGTCGTCCTCGATCTGGGGCAACTGGGCGGATGCGCCGGAGGTCTGCACAAGGATGCCGTTGCCGGAGTCGGCGATGTAATCCTTGTCGATCAGGAGATTGGAATTGTTGGAGAGGACGCCGACGGCGGTCGGGTCGATGACGCCCACCGCCGGGTCGCCCAGGAGCGGGCTGGCGATCGTGAAGCCGGCGATCTCGGTCTCCAGGCCGGGGAAGCTCTGGACGTTAGTCGCGGCGACGGTGGCGGTCCCGGAGGTGCCGAACGGAGCGCGGATGATCGTGTCCAGCGGGTTGCCCGTGCTGGTGGTGAACACCGTGCTGTCGGTGCTCGAGGGATCGGCCGAATAGAGCCGCACGAACTGCTTGAGGACCACATTCTCGGTGTAGACGCCCGGGAGCACGGCCACGACGTCGCCGGCCACGGCCTTGGCCATCGCCGCGCCGATGGTCGGGTAGGGATTCTCGACCGTCCCCTGGGCCGCGCTGGGGTTGGTGATGTCCGAGGCCGGCCCGACGAACAGGTTGTGGGACAACGAGGGGACAGCGACCACGAAGGTCTGGCTGACGGGGCTGGCCAGGACATTGCCGGCGATGTCGCGGAGGGCATCGGCCCCCGTGCTCAGCAGGGTGACCCGATACAGACCGTTGGTCAGCGCGGTGGTGCTGGCGCTCTGGAACGTGATCGACTCGGCCCCCTTGCCGCCGGTCCCCTGGTCGAGGTAGGTGACCGTGATCGAGCTGGCGTTGATCGGGATGGACACGTCGTCGGCCGTGCCCAGGACGCCGTCGGGTCCCGCACTGATGAGGCTGATCGAGCTGGCATTGAAATGGGTCAGGTCGATGTTCTTGTCGGTCGTGATCGTGAAGCTGAGCTGGCCGGTGGGCAAGGACGTGATGACCTCGTCGGCCGACGGCGAGACGAACTGGGCCGTGGGGGCCGTGGTATCGACCACGAACGGCGTCTGGGCGCTGGGGCTGTTGGGGTTGGACTGGTTGCCGCTCTGGTCAATGACCCGAGCCCGGGCCACGTAATACCCGCTGTCCGTCCCCGGCAGCGGCGAGAGGATTCCGCTGGTCCCGACGTTGTAGATCGAGAACAGGCCGGGGAGCGGGCTGGTATTGGTGACCAGCCCGGTGTTGGCGGCGTCGATGCCGACCGTGACCTTGAAGTTGCCGCTGGAATCGGTCGTGGCGGTCCCGGCGTCGGGGCGGACGTACGAGGCGTACTGGCTCAGGGCGCCGGTGAGCTGGCTGGGGTCGAAGTAGGTCTGGAGCACGCCGTTGACCAGCACGGCGATGCCGATGTCGATGATGGCCGTCTGGCCGGCCAGGGGGACCAGCGTGGGATTGGGCTCGCTGATCGAGCCGTCGAAGGTCGGGTCGGTCGAGGTGGTGATCTGGTCGCCGACGATGTTGGTGTCGCTCGAGGGGTCCATCTTGAGCGAGCCCGACACGATCGAGGGCGGCGTCGTGTTGATGATGAACGTCTCGTAGAAGTTGCCCCCCGGGTTGCCGTCGCCCGAGGGCAGCGGCAGGGTCGCGCCGGTGGGCGAGTCGTTGACGGTGTTCTCGCCGTCCAGGGCCACGCCCTGGAGGTTGGTGACCACCGGCGATCCATTGCCGAAGAGGGTGATCTGGTAGGCGTCGGTACCCAGGGTCAGGCCGCTGGCGCCCAGGTTGATGCTCAGGGTGTCGGTCGCGACATTGTACGACAGCTTCCCGGCCAGGCTGATGGGCTGGTCGAGCGGCTGGCGCGGGTTGCTCCCCAGGTTCACCAGGGTGACCGTGGAGGGGGTGATCGAGTTGGGGTCGAGCGGCTCGTTGAACGTGATGTTGATCGTGTAGGGCGTGGTGCTCGCGCCGGCCAGACCGCCGGGCGTGTAGAAATTGACCGGAGTCGCTCCCCTGGTCGGCGTCTCGGTCACCTGGGTGACTTGGGGCGGGTGCAGGTTCACGTACTGGTAGGCACCGATGGCGATGAACGGGTTGCTGCCGTAGCCGCCGCCGGGGACATTCGGGTCCGGGATGCGGATCAAGCCGCGGATGTCTTTGATGCCGGTGGTCGGGACCCAGTTGTAGGTCCCGGGAACCGAGGCCGGCCCCGAGATGCCGTTGGGGTTGGTCGTCAGGACAGGCTGAAACTGGTCCTGGAAGCTGAAGGTGCCCGAGCCCGGCAGGGTGACGATCTTGCGGGGGTCCTCGGCGATGAAGCTGCCGAACCCGCCGAAGATGTCGGTCCGGCCGGGCGTCTCGCCCGCCGGCAAGGTGGTGGGATCCGTCCGGATGCCGCCCTGGCTGTTGAGCTCCTGGGTGACAGTCGGGTAGAGCATGTCGCCGGCGGGAAGCGGCCCGATCTCGCTCCGGCCCGCGTTGATGGCCGGCGAAGTGGGCTGCAACTGGAAGTTGCCGGCGGCCGGGTCGACGAACATCGGGTTGGCATAGACCGGGGCCACATTCCCCAGGAAGTCCCCGTCGTTGGTCAGCCAGAGCACGTTGGCGGGGTTGAGGGGGTTGGGTGAGCCCAGCGGAGCATAGTTGTCGATGTTGTTGTAGAAGAGGCAGTACTGGAGCTGGCTCTCGCCCACCACGCCGGTCGAGTTGTCCCCGCCCGTCCCTTCGAAGGCCACGGCGAAATCGGTGGACCCGTCGAAGATGTCGTTCATCGCCAGCACGTTGACGTGCGAGTTCAGGTTCTGCCCGTTGTAGGTCGGCGCCTCGGTCCGGATGGCGTAAAGGGTCTGGTAGAAGGTGGTGTTGAGGATGACCGCCATCATCGGGCTTTCGCCGCTGGTGTCGTTGGTGCTCTCGGAGTTGATGTGCACTCCCTCGGCGAAGTTCTTGTAGTTGGAGAGCGGCGTGGTGTCGAGGTTGTAGACGACGTCGTTGTACATGAAGAGGTCGACCGGCTGGCCCCGCAGGCCGCTGCGAGACACGGGCGGAGGCGTCGTGTTGCTGGTGACGCCGGTCCAGTCGCGATCCAGGGCATTCGCCGAATCCGGATGGGTGAACACCGCGGCGTCCTGGAAGTTGGCCAGGGTCGAATCCTCGATGGTCATCATCATCGGCGAATTGAGCTGGTTGATCGGCGAGCCGGGGAAGATGCCGGAGAACGGTCCGGTGGCGCTGGCGCTGATGTCCCCCATCCCCACCTTCTGGGTATCCCAGCCGTAGCCGTTGAAGGCCGGCGCGCCCGGCATACCATTGGGGTTGTAGGAGTCGATGATCCCGCCGCCCTGGATCTGGATCGACGTCATGTAGGAGATGTGGGCGTCCAGGATGATGCTGCCCTGGCGGGGATCGGTCGGATCGTACGAGGTCAGCGAGTTGCCGCCGATGTAGATGTAGCCGCCGTCGCCGGGCTCGGGCGTCGTGAGGTTCTCGCCGAAGTAGAAGTAGGGGTCGGCGGTGGTGGTGCCGGGTTCGTCCATGCCGGGCAGGGCGGGGCGGTAGGACTGGGTCGGCCAGCTATTGAAGATGTCGTACTCCTGCACGCCCCGGGCCGTCACGCCGACGGTATCATCCCGGAGCGAGGTGATGTAGACCGGCACCTGCTGCTGGCCGGTCGTCTGATCGCCCGGGATGCCCAGGATGCGGAGCACATCGTAGGCACCCGGGTCCACCAGCGGGCTGGAGGGCGGGTCGACGCCGTCATCCACGCCCACCACCCAGCCCGCACCGCCATTGGTCGAGGCCGAGTTGCCGCCATTGCTCCCGGACGAGCCGAACTGGGCGAGCGACCCATCGCCGACGGGATTGTAATCGCTGAGCAGCTTGACGACCACCGATTGGCCGGGGCTGGGGATCGTCGAGCCGTCCGCCAGCAGCGTACCGGGCAGGGCGCTCTGGATTGTCGTCGAGATATAGGGCGTGGGCTCGGCGCCATAGGCCGTCAGGTTGGGTACCGGAGGACTCGAGGTCGTTCCGAAGAAGCTATAGGCACCGCCCATGACGATCGTCCCGCGGAGGACGTAGGTCAAGTCGGTGGCATCCCAGACGGTGCTGACGGTCTGGTTGATGTAGCCCGCCAGCCCGATCGCCTCGACCGGGCCGATGTATTGCCCGCCGACGGTGGTGGTCAGGTAGGATCGGGCCGTGACGACGGCCAGGCCGTCGATGCCGTTGCCCTGGAGGACGTTGTTGCGGAAGAACGGATGGCCCGAGAGCAGCGGCCGGAGCGGATCGCCGGCCAGCAGGCCGTTGGGATCGATCTGCATCGCGGCATCGAAGTTGTCGATGAAGTCGTTGTTGGTGATGTAGGCGTGCGTGCCGCCATCGGGATTGGTCGTGCCGAAGCCGGTGAACGTGTTCAGGCCACTGAGGAACGCCAGGACCGACTGCGACGGGACCGAGAACGACGGCGTGTGGAGGAGGCCGCCACCGTACCGGAACATGGCATGGTTGATCACCACGATGGCGCCGCCGTTGATCCCCACGCTGCCCCACATGGCCGGCCCCAGGGCTGGCGTCGTCGTCTCGCCGGTCGCGTTGATCGCCGGGACGATGATCGTCTGCTGCCCGGTGGTCGGGTCGACGTAGAAGGTGGTCGCCGTGTCGTCGTGGAGCGAGGTGAACAGCACCTCGGCGTCCGCCGTCGTCTCCTGGACGAAGTTGGGGCTCTCGGGGCTATAGCTGTTGTTCTGATCGTAGCCGGTGATGTAGCTCCGCGAGCCGACGTTGAGGCTGGCCGCCGGGTTGATGACATCGAGGCCGGCACCCTCATCGAACTTGACCATCATCCCGGGCTGGACGTACAGCCGGTCGCCGACCAAGGTCTGGTTGCCGCCGGAGCCCTCGATCTCCGTCTCGCCGACCACGATCTGGGCCAGGACGAGGTAGGGGAGGGGGTTGGCCAGCGCATAGTTCAACGAACCGCCCAGGGTGGACGGGTTGGTCGGATACGGCATGGCACTGGTCGGCTCGATGAGCCCGTTGGTCTCGGACATCAGCCAGATGCCGTTGAGGACGTTGGCCGTCACCGTCACGCGGCGGATCAGCGGGCCGCGGGCGGTGTCGTCCTCGCGCAGCGAATCGAAGTCCTCGCCGATCGCCGCCTCGGTGCCGCCGGTGCCCCCGGCGTGGGAGATCTGCGTGTTGGTGATCGCCGGCCGCGAATTATACAGGGTAATGCCGCTATAGAACGTGCTCGATCCCTGCGGCACCGCGCCGCCGGCATAGTTGATGTCCGCGAAGTTGATGACGGACATCGCATCCTGGGCGCCGGAGACCGCCGGGCCGCCGTTGGGACCCACCAGGACGCCAGACCCGGGCCCGACACCAGAGGTACTGGATCCTTCGGCCGGGAACGAGACCTGCTGCGCGGTGATCGCCTCGTCGTAATTGCGGAAGATGATCCCGCCCCAGTCGCCGCCGCGGGGCGTGGTGTCCGGGTTGCCGTTGGTGGCGCCGCCAATCGAGGCGTCGTTATAGGAGGTGAAGGTGACCGGGTTGGTCGGGGTCCCATTGGCCTCCAGGGCGCTCCCCTGGTTCTGGACGAACAGCGCGGCATTGAGCAGCTTGAGCGTCGAGCCGGCGGTGAAGACCAGCGTGGTGTCGAACGGCACCGAGGTGCTGCCGTCATTGATGATCGCATTGGAGCCGGCGGGAGCCTGCAAGACGAACGAAGCCTCTGTGATCGCGCCGGTCAGCGGGTTGCGCGAGGGCGTCCCGGGCAGGGCGACGACCACTACCGGACCGCCGTACGCGAGTTGCGACGCGGCATAGAGCGCCGACTGCTCGAATTGACCGTCGCCGCTGCGATCGTATTCCGGGTTGAACCCTGAGAGGAAGAAGCCGGGGTTGTTCAAGCCCAGGTTGGGGTTGTGGGTGGGATTGTTGGCCAGCGGCGAATTGGGATCGCCCTCGGGCGCCAGGACCGGGTAGGGCTTGGCCAGGCTGCCGTCGGAGAGCGTGCTGGGCAAGAGCGAATTCTCTTGGTAGTCCGGCCGGGCGTAGACCACGTTGCCATAGGGGACGACCTCGAAGGCCGTCATGAATGCGCCGCCGGCCACGCCGTCGCCCGAGAGCCCCTGGCGATACTGACCGTTGGGCATGAGGTCTTCGTAGGTCCCGTTGGCGGTCTGGTCGCCGAGGAACTCGCCATCGAGCTGGTTGCCGTAGATGTCGTAGATCCGGGTGTCGATCCCGCCCGGCTCGAGCTGGTTCGGTATGTAGATCCGATAATAATCAGGCGTCAGAGTACCGTTGACGCTCAGTACGAGCTGGTTGCCCGTACCCCCGGGCCCGACCGGGGTGGACGTGTAGCTATTGGTCTGGGGATTGTACACGTCATTGTAGAGGGTGACGGTCGTGCCGCCGACGATCGTGAAGCCGGTGCCGGTGCTCCCCAGCCCGCCCTCGCCCAGGTTGCCGAAGTCGCCGTCGGGCGGCGAGGTCACGCTGTCGGCGGAGCGGATGAGCTGGACGTCGTTCGAGTAATTGGCGTAGGGGATCGGGTTGGAGAGGCTGATGACGAAGGTGTTGGGGGGCGCGGGGACGTTGTCGCGCGTGTTCACTCCACCCGGCCCCGGCAGCTCGAAGTAGGACCGCGGGCCGCCGATGGTCGAGGAGCCGCTGGCGGTGTAGTCGCTCTCGAGCTGGAGGTTGGTGATGTAGACCGGCGTGTTGCTGATGGCGAGGTTGAGGGTGAAGTCCTTGGTCCCCTCGCCGGGTACGTTGGTATCGTCCAGGTAGTTGCCGGCGGCGTCGGCCAGGCCCGGATACTGGAGCTCGTTGGTGTGGGCGATGAACTGGTAGCTGCCGCTGGGCAACCCGGAGGCGAAGGTCAGGTTGATCTGGCCGGTGTAGGCGACGATGTAGGAGTTCCCATTCACGTCGGTCGCGGTGACCGGCGTGCCGGCCACGAAGGTGGCGGTCAGGATGAACGACGATTCGTCGACGTGGGTCGTGGTGTTGATCAGCGAGTAGTTGCTGATATTGATCGCGGTGGCCGGGTTGATGGCCTGGAAGAGGACCGCGGCGGGCGTCTCGAACGGGCTGTTCCCCGGGTTGACCGGATCCTGGACGTTGAGCGTCAGCGTGCTCAGGCCCGGGACGTTGGTGACGTTGGGCTGCCCGCCATTGGGCAGGGGAAGGGGAGCACCGCCGGGCGTGAGCGAGGCCCCGGTGATCTGCGGCGGCGTCTTGTCGATCCGGAAGGCGTCTTCGTCGAGCGAGGCATAGCCGGGCAGGGGCGGCTGGTCGGGCTGACCGACCACCACGGCGGCGGCGTACTGGAAGCCTTCGGTCAGGGCCGCGGGCGGCGTCACGGTGAAGACGCCGTTGGCGTCGGTCGCCACTTCCTCATCGTAGGTGCCCGTGAAGCCGCGGCCGCCGCCGCCGGGGGCCAGGCTGGTGATGCCGCCGTGCAACCCGCTGAACTCGAGGTAGACCGGGTCGTTGGCGACCGTCGCCGGGAACGGGGCGAACACCTGTCCGACGAACTGGGGCTGGCTGAGCATGCTGTTCTGGTCGTTGGCGATGCCGGTGTCGCTGCTCGGGCTCATCACGAACGTCGTGATCTGGGGTGCCGACAGGCCCAGCAAGCCGAGGACCTGCACGAAGCTCACGGCGCCCTGGGGCGTGGTCCCCGAGGGGAACGACCCGGTGAACTGGCCGTTGAGCGAGTTGCCGACCAGGTCGGTGACGCCCGGCGAGGCGCCGAGCTTGCTCAGGACGACGATCGCGTAATAGTCGCTGGGCATCTCGGTCTGGGGCAGACCGCTGTAGTTGAGCGTCACCGTGAAGGTCTGCGGGTTATAGCTGATGGTGGCCCGCGGGTCGTTGTTCAGATCGATCGAGTTGGTGAAATTCGGGTTGCCGTTGCCGCGCATCACGTAGATGTTGCTCAGCGTGACCGTGGCCGGATCCAGCGCCTTGTCGAACGTGATCGTGACGGTGCGGCCGCTCTCGGAGGTGTTGACGATCCGCGGCGCCGTCGTGTCGGCGAGCGTGAAGGAGACCGGCCCATACGTGGCCAGGGCCTTGTCATCCTCGGAGATGACCGGGCCCGTGACCTCGAAGGAGTACGTGCCATTGGCCAGGGTGCCGACCGGCTTGGAGAAGCTGATCGGGAACTGGATGATGGTCGGTTCCGTCGGATTGTCGACGGCGACCGGCGTCCCGACGACGACCGAGACGCCCGCCGGCGCGCCGGTGAAGACCAGGTCGGATGCGCTGACGGTGGCGAAGTTGACCGGCTTGTTGAACGTGACGGTGATCGCGCCGGGGGCTGAGGTGACGGTCGAGTTGGCGGCCGGGTTGGTCGAAACGACGCGCAGGACGTCGACGGCATTGATCGACCGGATGGCATTGACCAGGCCGAAGCCGGACTGGGGATTCCAGGTGCCCGCCGGGGTGTTGTTCATCGGCAAGGCGCCCGCGATCAGGCCCTGACGGATCTCGGCCGGCGTGAGACCGGGTACCTTCTGCAACATCAACGCCGCCACGGCCTCCGCATTGGGCGTCGCCGACGAGGTGCCGAAGAAGCTGGGGAGGTTCTGCGACAGGTTGGTGGTCGTCGCCGGCTCGCCCTGGAACGGCGGATTGTTGGTGGTGATGACCCCGCCGGGGGGGAAGAACGACGTGTTGCCGCCGTCGGGCGCCGTGATGGTCGGATTCTGGGCCAGGACCGGCGACATCGGCGTCCCGTCGACAGTCAGGTCGTAGATCGATGGCCCGTGCGAGCTGAACGGCTCGTTGAACAGCGGGGTCTGGCCCAGGTAGGGGGCCGGCGCCCACCAGGGAGTCGCGCCCACGCCGATGGTGTTCACGTCGGTGGCGTGCCCGTAGGAGGTGGGGTAGTACGTGCCGCCGGCGCTGCCGTATTGCTGGTTGACGATCAGGTTGACATTTTCATTGAAATTGACGAACTCGATGTGTCCCGGGTTGGAACCCGAGACGACCTGGACCGCGATATAGTAACTGCCGGCGCTGGGGATCGTGATGAACTGCCAGGGCTCCTGGATCGCGACATTGTTGTTGTTGGCGCCGGCCCCGACGACCACGGCGCCCGTGGCGGCATTGATGACGTAGATGTTCACATTCGAGGTGACCTTGCCGGCCGCCCCGGCCGGCTCCTGGGTCTGGAACGGCTGGTCGTACTCGAAGATGATCTCGGCGTTGGCACCGTCGGTGGTGACCGGCAGCTCGATGTCCGAGGTGCTCGACCCGGCGACCGGGTTGAAGCTCATGAACGTGCCGGAGCCGATGCCGGAGATCGTCCCTTGGACCCCGCGGAAGGTCGAGAGGTAGCCCTGGTCGGCCGTATTGCCGGCGGCGCTGAAATACGTGATGCCTGAAGCGGTGACCGTGTTAATCGCCTGGGAGATCACCCCGTCCTGGAAAAACGGCTCATCGGCGTAGCCGATGTCGTCGGCGATGAGGTTGGCCTTGCCGGTCGTGGCCAGCTTCTGGATGTTGTTGGCGAAGGCGAGGTCGCCGCCTTCGGCCGTGGCGAAGGCCAGACTTGCGCCGGGCGCGACGTCGTGGACATTCTCCAGCATCGCCCGGCCTTCGTCGGTACCACCGGCGGCGCCGTCCTGGATCACGTTGACGGGCGTGTTGGGATTGAGGTCGCCGGTACTGTACGAATTGGCCAGGCCGCCGGCATACTGGCTGACGCTGTCGGAGAGGACCCCGACGGTCACGCCGGTCCCGTCGACGCCGAACTCGCTCCGCGCCACGTCGGCGAACATCGAGGTCTCGGCCTCGTTGTAGGCTTCGCCCTGGTAATTGCTGGCGTCGACGGACGGCTTGTAAATCAGTTGGCCGCTCTCGGTCTGGGCCATCTCGGCGATGGTCGGCAGCGCGTTGACCGGGGCGTAGCCGTCGACCAGCCCGTACAGCGAGCTGTCGGCCGTGAGCTGCATGCCCACGTTCTGGAGGCTGGTGACGAACTGGGTGAAGTCGCCGCCCAGGCTCTTGACCTGGAGTCCCACCAGGCCGTTGCTGAACTCGACCGAAGGGAATTCCGCCGCCAGCGCGGCGGCGTTCCCCTGGCTCTGGACGAACGCCTGGTAAATCTGGACCGTGCCCACTCCCAGGTTGGCCATCGGGCCGTTCTGGGCGTCGAAGAGGTTGGTCGACGTGGGATGCCACAGCGGCGTCGGCAACGTCGCGTCCGAACCGCTGAGCACCAGCCGATCCTCGAGGATCTCCACCTTGGGGAAGCCCGGGCGCTTCATCGTGTGCCTGGTGCCGCGGCGCCGATTGGGCCCCTGATTCCGTCCCTTTGCCATGAAGCTACCCATCGACAAACTCCCCGGTTTGCTGGGAAGCCTCGACCCGGCCCGCGCGGCCACCGCCACGCCCTGGCCCCAGGGCCCAAGGCTCCCCCACCATCAAGGTGACTCACTGGTCTCTGCGAAGAAGACCGCCGCCCCGCCACACGCTCACGACGGCCGTCGACCGGTCCATCCCCTCCCAACCGCGCGCCTCGCTCCCAGGCCAACGTCCCCCTCCCTCCCTGCTTCCGAATCTCCGGGCTGGCCCCCCTCCCCTCGGCGAGCCGCTGGCACCGGGCCGCTCGAGTACCTCGAACGCCCCCCGGTCCCGGCCGCTCTCGTCAAGGCGTGGGCTGACCCTGAGCCGGCCACCGCTGTCCCACCCCGTGCCCCGCGACCCCCGCCTCACCGAGGCTGATCCTGGACACACATGATGCGAGATAGCGTGGTTGGCTCCATGCACACAGTCAATCTTTACCGCGATGAGTCCGTTCGTCAAGCCCCATTTCGCAAAAATTCGGCGAGGTGAGAATCGGTGGGGGAACAGCGGCGAATTCTGGGGCTGTGCGACGCGCGGAACCTGAGTCAGTAGGAGTCTGGCCTCTGGAATCGAGAAGTCAAACGTCCGGCAGGCGGGCGGTCGTTTTTGGGAGAAGGCGGGGAAGTGGTTGCGTCGGGTGGGGGTTGCGAAATAATAGTGGCATGGCGGCGCCAGCGCGCGGGCTCGGCCGGGGATCGCGGCGCGCGTCGGCGGCCGTGGTGGCGAGTGGCGCATGGGTGCCTCGGTCGAGGGTTCTGGTGCAGGCGGTCGGCCGGCCTCTGGCCGGGGTGGTGAGCGGGGATGAGCATCTCAACGGAACAGCTTGCGGGGCGGTTGATCCCCGCGGTGCCGGTTCCCTTTGGATCCGACGGGTTGGTCCACGCGCCGGCGCTGGAGCGGTACGCGGCCTGGATGGCGAGCCAGCCGATCGGGGGGGTGGCGGTGTGGGCCCATACGGGCCGCGGGCTGCACCTGCGCGCCGCGGATGCCGATCGAGTCCTGGGCACCTGGCGGCGGGCGCTCGGCGGCGCCGGCATCCTGATCGCGGCGGCCGGCGCCCGGACCGAGTGCCGCACCCCCGCGGAGGTCTTCCACTCGGCGATGGCGATGGCCCGGCGGGCCGTCGACCTCGGTGCCGATGCCCTGCTGGTCCACCCCCCCGCCGCCTTCCGCGCGCAGGCGGACCGCGATCATCTGATCCTGGACTATCATGCACGACTCGCCGAGGCCGGACGACCGCTGGTCTTATTCTATCTCTACGAGGCCGCAGGGGGTATCGCCTATCCGTCCGAATTGCTCAGCGCCTTGCTCGAGCGCCCTGAGGTCCTGGGGGTCAAGGTCGCCACCCTCGACAGCGTGATGACTTTCCAGGACATCGCGCGGCGGATCACCGCCGCGGCCCCCGGGAAGCTGCTGATCACCGGCGAGGACCGGTTCCTCGGTTACAGCCTGATGTGCGGAGCCCGGGCCGCGCTGATCGGCATGGCGGCGGCGTGCACCGGCTTGCAAGCCCAACTCCTGCACAGTTACTGGCAGGGAGACGGCCAGCGCTTCCTGGCCCTCAATGCCGCCGTCGACGACCTGGCCCAGCACACCTTCCTCGCGCCCATGGAAGGTTACATCCGACGGATGCTCTGGTGCCTGGTCCACCAGGGCGTGATCCCCGACGACGCGGCCCACGACCCCTGGGGACCTCCACTGGACCCGGCCGAGTTCGATCGCCTCGGCGCGTGCCTGGCGCGAGTGGGGATTCTGCCCCGATCGAGCAACGACTGATGCCAAACCTACGTCCGCACCTGCTCCCACGCAGCCCCGATGTCCCTGCGGCCGTGGCCGGCCAGGTTCGCCAGGACCACGATCGCTTTGCGGACCAGGGATTGCCCCAGGACCTCGACGGCTATCTCCGCCAGGCCTACGGCCTGGAGATGACCGCAACTTACGCCGGGCTGACGCTCCGCAATCCCTGGGGCAAGGCGTCCGGTCAACTCGCGCTGAACCGCGCGCAGATCGAGGAGGCCGCCGACGCCGGCCTGGGGCTGGTCGTTCTCAAGACGGTCATCGCCCAGGACGCGGCGGGACACCAGTCGATGGCGGCCTGGGCCATCAAGGAATCGCAGATGGTCGCCGAGCCGATCACCAGCCCCACAACCGGCGCCACCGGCTGGACCGTCACCTGGAAGGGACGGGGTTGGTGGCAATCCCTGGACGACTACCTCGAGCTGGTGCGGGAGGGCTGCCGGCTCGGTCAAGAACGCAACCTGCTCGTCGTGCCGTCGGTGAAATACCATCTGCCCGCCCCCGGCGAGACCGCCTGGCGCCATGACGAATACCTCGAGACGACCCGCGCCCTGCTGGCGGCCTACCCATCCCCGGACGGACCAACCCCCATGCCGCTGGAGAAAGATTTCTCCCCGACTCTGGCCGGCTCCGATCGGGCCAGCCAGCGCGCGATGGTCCTCGAGTGGCTCCGGCGCGTCCCCGGGTTGATCCGGTCGGCGGCGACCGGCCCGAGGCCGGTCAAGGTCGGCCTCAAGCTGTTCAATAGCCTCGACGACGACGCCTTCCAGCAGGCGATGCTGGCCGAGGTGTACGGCGAAGCGCGTCCCGACTTCCTGGTCTACGCCAATCGCCTCTTCGACCCGGATCGCCTCTTCGAGGGGCAGCGCGGCGTCGCCTATGGGGGGCCGGACCTGAGCGATCGGAACCTCCGGCTGCTCTCGGCCCTCCGCCTGGCGCAGGCGCGCGGCGCGATCGAGCGCGCCCCGATCGAGATCAGCGGGACGGGCGACATCTCCTCCGGGAGGATCGCGGTCGAGTACGCGCTGCGGGGTTGCACGAGCTTCCAGATCCACACCCTGTTCCAGCTCCCGGCGAGTGCCTATCCGATGCGCGTCGGGACCAAGGTGCAGAAGGCGCTGCACCGGCTCTACTTCGATCCCGAGGAGGGTTTCATCGTCTGGATGATCCACGCCGCGCGCCGTCTGGACCTGGTGTCCGAGGGCGTCGTGCGGTTCCTCGACCTGGCCGGCCGCGGGGCGGCGTCAGCCCTCACCCGGCGGGACCTCGACCCCGTGGGATCTTAGGTCGTCGATCAGCGTCGGCGTGTCGACGTAGTGCAGGCCCGTCAAGCCCGCCCGGCGCGCTCCTTCGACGTTCTCCGGCAGGTCGTCGATGAACAGGCAGGACGCGGCGGGCACGCCCGCCGCGGCGACGCACGCCTGGTAGAACCGCCGATCCGGCTTCATGTGGCCGACTTCGTGCGAGAGGATCAAGCGATTGAACCCGTCGAAGGTCGGGGCGAATCGGCGGCGGAAGAAGCTCGAGTGCAGGATGTTGGTGTTCGAGCCCAGCAACAGGGGGTAGCCCCGCGACTTGAGGAACGCGAGCAACTGCGCCACCGGCTCGTTGAGCCAGAAGATGTCTTCCCAGCCGCGGACGAAGTCCTCATAGGGAAGCTCCAGGCCCGCCAGGGCCATCACCTGCGCGGCGAACGCCTCCGGCTCCATCCCCCCTTCCTCGAATCGCGTGTGCAACCGGGCGAATCCGCGCTCCTGCAAGAGCTGCCTCAAGACCGGTCCCGGCATCCCGAGCCCGCGGCCAAAGGTCGCGAAGGCCCGCAGATAGTCGAAGAAGCAGACCACGTTGCCGAAGTCGAAGATCAGGGTAGGTTCGCGCATGGGTGTCAACCGAAGGGCCAGAACCGCCGCGGCGTGCGGAGCCAGACGCGGAGACGGTCGCTGTCGATGGAGAGATGGAGCCCGGTCCATTTCAGCCCGCGGAGGCCCAGCACCGGCAGGCGCGGGGCATTGGGCGTGCCCGCCGGGTAGACCACGATCCCCTCATTGAGCGCCAGGCGGAACGGCAAGCCATCCGCCAATTCATCCCGCTGCCCCGGTTGATTCCGATGCAACCAGACATCGGCGTCATACCGCGAAACGGTGACGTCGTTGACGCGGATATCGCGCATTCTGGGAAAATAAGCCGGTTGAATGCCGGCCCATCGCCTGAGCAGTTCCTCCCGGATGCCGAAGTTGTGCGAGAAGCCCGTATCCAGGACGGCGGGAAAGCGGGGCGTACCACGCGGCAATTCACTCTGGTCGCTTTCTGCGAGGCTCACCCAGACCACGATCTGTTGGCGCTTGACCGCCTCGGCTCGACCCTGAACAACGATGACAGAATTCTCGTCGAAGTAGGGGAGGCCCCGCAGGATGGTTGTCACGTCGAGCGTCCTCTCGGCGAAGGCCGATCAGATGTCGGCCCACTCACTCGGGTCGAGTTCGTCGTCATCGAACATCCCTGGTTCGACACCGAGGACGAGGAGCTCCGCACGGGGCAGCCCGCGGTCGAGGTACTTGCGGTAGAGCTTGTGCTTCGTCCGGCCGAACTCCAGCCGCTGGTCGCCATGGTAGGCGACCCATTGATAGCGGTGCGTCTT
>JAJPJC010000504.1 GCA_021324445.1 Isosphaeraceae bacterium | reverse complement strand
TGGGAGAGCGTTCCGGCGCCTCCCCTTGGAAGAGCCCCGCAGGGGCGACAGTCACCCCTGTCGCCCCTGCGGGGCTCCTGGGAAGGTCCACCAGGGGCTGACGCCCCTGGCTCTTGACCACCGCCCCTCCGGGGCTTTCGGAACAGACGCTAAGCGCGAGGCCGACCGTCTCCCGGATGGGTGCGGGTCGGTGGGGACGTCACGGCGCATCCCCCGTTCAGCCCGCCAGGCTCGCCGAGACGCGCCCCAGAGCGAAACCCAGTCCCAGGACAGCCAGCCCCACCAGGACGATCCAGAGGATGATCCCGGGCGGCAGCGCAGCCACGAAACGGACGAAGTCGGGCCAGGTCGACCGCACCCGGAGCCAGGGAGCGCCGGCCTGGGGACCGGAGGGATCGCTGGCCGAGGACAGGGGCGACGGCGCGGCAGCGGGCTGGGGGACCACCGGCTCGGGCACCGGCTGCGCGGGCAGTCGCGGCGCGGAAACGGCCCCGGCTTCCTGGTCGGCCAGGGTCTGCAGCGCCTCCGCAGCCTCGGAGGCCGTCTGAAAGCGATCCTCAGGCCGGCGGGCCATGAGCTTCTCCAGCAGTTGGACCAGGCGCGGGCTGAGGTCCGGGCGGAAGTCGGTGATCGGAGTCGGCTGGCCCTTGATCCGCAGTGCGAGGCATTCCGCGAACGACTCGCCGGGAAACGGCAGCCGACCGCTCAGCAGGTGATACATCGTGCATCCCAGGCTGAACAGGTCACTCCGGAAGTCGACGGTGACCGCCAGGGCCTGCTCGGGGGACATATAGTGGACCGTCCCGACGACCATGCCCGCCGCCGTCGCGTACGAGGCCGCGCTGTCCACTTCCATCAGGGCGCTCAGTCCCAGGTCGAGAACCTTGACCTGACCGTCGTCACCCAGGAGGAGATTGGGCGGCTTGACGTCGCGGTGGACGATCCCGCGCTCATGGGCATGGGCCAGGCCCCGGGCGGCCTGGGCCATGTAATCGACCACGTCGGCGGTCCGGAGCGTGTCCCAGTCCTTGAGCAGGTGGTCGAGGCTCCGACCGGGGACGTACTCCATGACGAGGTAGAGCAGATCGCCGACCTGGTCGGCGTCGAAGGCGCGGATCACGTTGGGGTGGTCGAGCCGGCCGATCAAGCGCATCTCCCGGTGGAACCGGGCGATCGAACTGGCTCGCGAGGCGATCTCGGGGGCGATGACCTTGAGGGCGACCACGCGGCCCATCAGCCGATGTTGGGCCTTGAAGACCCGCCCCCGGCCGCCGGCCCCCACGCGCTCCAGGATCACATAGCGGCCGATCACCAGGCCGTGGGTCTTGTTCCGCAGGAGGCGATTGGCCTGAAACTGCGTCAGAATCCCGTCGGCAACCAGACGCTCGGCCAGGGCAAGCGTCTCGCTCGGGTACTCGCCACTGGAGACCTTGCCACTGATCTCCTGGAACTGCCGGCCCATCAAGACGCCCGAGCGCCGGATCAGGGGCAGGAGCTCCGGAGGCACGGGCCCGGTCAGTTTCGGCTCGTTGGAGATCTCCATGCTTGCATCTCCTGCCGGCTTGTGAGGGAAGGCTGGCACCTCGTCGCTTCCATCACCCAGGCCCGGGGCCAAGCCATCCTACGGGCGATGGCGTCCCCAAAGCGGGTGGGTTCAGGGTGACCGAACCGAAATCGTCGCCGCGGTCGCCCCGACCTTCCGGCGCGGGTCGCAGCCGCGCGCTCTGGTGAGGAAAAACCGAAACCCCGTGGAATCCAGGGTTGAACCATGGTACAGTGAGATTGGAAAACCGCCCTTGGCAACGGGATGCCGGGTTGGCGGGAAGAGGCCCAGCGGGAACAGTCCGCCTGGACTCCCGGCGACAAGGCTCGAAGATTGACCTTCGGGAGCCCCGGCGAATCGCCTCCCCCGCCGCCTGTCGGCAGGGCCTGGCCCGGGCCGAAACCAGGATGGTGTCCGCCGGCCCCAGAGTCGCCGCCTCCCGTCAGGGAGGTGAGTGGCTTAGCCACGGGCCTGACCCCCAGGACAGCCTACAGAAGAAGCCCGTGTAGGACAACTCCTTGGGATCCGGGAGCATCCGCCCCCAAAGATGGATGAGAATCATGGTCCAGGGCCCTGTCCTGAGAAGTTGAGCTATGGCGGCTGACCCGCTCGATTCCCTGGTGCCACGGGACAACGCCAGCGGGAAGCCGCAAGCCGTGCCCGGCTCTGCGTCCCCGCCCGACCAGAGTTCCTGCCCGAGCTACTTCCTGGCGCCCTCCACGGGGAGCTGGGTCGCCCCGCCGCCCCGGACCGAGGCCGTCCCCCACCACGGGAGCGTCCCTCCGGAGTCGGGACGAGCGGCGGTCCCGGGCTTGAACCGGCAGCCCAGGGCGGCACTCGGCTCCTCGGAGGATGTTTGGACCGAGTTGCTCCGGGTCGGCGACGGTGCCGGGACCGGCACCGCGGTCACGGCGCTATCGGCCCGGCCCCAAGATCCCCTTGCCCCGTCGGCCGCGGGGCCCCGGGCAGCCGACGACCCGCTGCCCTCGAGATCGGGGCCCGCCACGGACTCGGTGCTGGACCAGTTCGGTCCGCCGGCCGAGCCGCACCACCTCACCCTCTCGGTGGTGCATGCGGCCAAAGTCCCGATCACGCTGCCCAAGGAATTCGGCCGCTACCGCATCCTCGAGCAGCTTGGCAAGGGGTCGATGGGGGCGATCTACCTGGCCCACGACACCCAGCTCGGCCGGCGGGTGGCCCTGAAGGTCCCCCATCTGCGCAGCGGGGAGGACGGCGCGACACCGGATCCCTGCGACCTGGATCGCTTCTACCGCGAGGCCCGCGCCGCGGCAACCCTCGATCATCCCAATCTCTGCCGGGTCTACGACGTGGGTCAGATCGGGGGAATCCCCTACCTGACCATGGCCTACATCAAAGGCCGGCCCCTGTCGAAATACATCCGGCGCGATCGGCCGATGTCCCAGCGGCGGGTGGCCATCATGGTGCGCAAGCTGGCCCAGGCCCTGGAGGAAGCCCACTACAACGGGGTCGTCCATCGCGACCTCAAGCCGTCGAACATCATGGTCAACGCCCGGGGCGACGTGATCATCATGGACTTCGGCCTGGTCTGGCACATCGGCGCCAAGTCCGAGCGGCTGACCCGGGTCGGCCTGGTGGTGGGCACGCCGATGTACATGTCGCCCGAGCAGGCCTCGGGCAAGGAGGAGACCATTGGACCGGGCTGTGATATCTACAGCCTGGGCGTGATCATGTACGAGCTGCTGACCGGCCGGGTCCCCTTCGAGGGGCCGGAGGCGTTCGTCCTCGGGCAGGTCCTCTTCGTCGAGCCCCCACCCCCGTCGCGGTACCGGCCCGACATCGATCCCCGGCTCGAGGCGATCTGCATGAAGGCGATGGCCAAGAGCCTGGACCGGCGCTACGCCACCATGGGCGAGCTCGCCATGGCCGTGAGCGAGTACCTCCGCGCCGCCGAGGACGCCCCGCCCTCGCTGGAGGTCCGCTCGCCCGTGGTCCTCCCCGAGGACGCCGCGGAGCGGCCCGCCGAGGTCGTCGAGGAACGCGGGGCCGAACCCTCCCCAGAGCCCGCCGCCGGCGAGCCCTTCGTCCCGGACCTCCCCATCGAGGTCCCCGAGTCCGGCACCCTCTGGAAAGCCTGGCGCCAGTGGACGGCCATCGTCGAACACTTCGCCATGCGCAGATCCGATCATAAGGTCAATAAAAAATCATATGAGAATTTATATAATATATTAGTTACAGCGTGCCGGGCCCGCGCCGCCAAGGCCCGGGGGCCGCGGCGGGAGTTCTACCTCAGGCTGGTGGAGCTGGTCCTTCCCTGGATGACGCCGGCGGTCCTGGGATCGACGGATCAGGAGATCCTCTATAGTCTGCTCTCGTACTGTCGCCAGTTCGAACAGGAGCTGCTGGACCCGACGGAGTTCCTGCCCGAGCTGGAGGACGAGGCCGGGCCCCGGTCCGGCTGGTGGCTGGTAATCGGTTTGCTCGTGGCCTCCTTCGTGCTGGCGCTTTTGGGGAGCAATTGGGTCTGGTAAGACGCTAGCGCGGGCCCGAGTCCGCGGCGGGGCCGTGGGGCTGCTGGCGTCCGGGGAGGGGGACGGGGGTGGTGGTGCGCTCGTGGGGGAGACCGGCCACGGATTCCAGGTGGTCCACGAGCCCGAAGACATTCAGGAGCGAGCGGAGCCGTTCATTGGCGGCGCGGGCCGCGTCGAGATCGGCGGTGAGCTCTGTGATGCGGAGCCGGTCGACCTCGGCGAGCGCTGGCTCCGGTTCAGCCTCTGGCGGCCGCGCGGCGGCCTGTTCGCGCTGAGCCTGGAGCTGGTCCTGGAGTCGCTGGGACTGCTCGTCGGCTTTCCGGAGCCTGTCCTCGAGTTCGGCCAGCCGGCCCTCGAGTTCGGCCCGGGTCGCGGCGGCCGCCGCGGCGCGAGCCTTGGCAGCGGTCGCCTCGGCCCCGGCGGTCGCCAGGTCCCGGCGCAGGGCCTCCTGGCTCTTGCGGGCTTCTCGTGCTTCGAGCTCGCGGTCGCGCCGCATCTGGTTGAGTTCGGCCTCCAAACCACGAGCCCGCGCGGCCAGTTCCTCCTTGCGTTGGGACATCGCCGTGAGCTGGACGCGCTCCTGCTCGATCGTGCGGGCGAGCCGCTGGGCCTCGGCCTGATGGCGGGCCGCTTCGCTCGCGGCGGCCTGGGCGTGCTCCAGGAGGACGGTCAGGCGATCCCGATCCGAGCCCAGGGTTTCGAGCTGCTGGAGCGCGTCATCCCGCTCCCGGACCAGGGTCTTCACCTGCTCCTGGAGTCGTTGGGCCTGCTCGCGCAGGGGCGGGAGGTCCCGCTCGAGCCGCATCTGGGTCGCCTGCAACTCCGCTAGCCAGACTCGCCCCTGCTGCTCGGCCTGGTCCCGTTCCTGGCTGGCCCGCTCTTCGATTGCGTGGATTTGGGCCCGCAGCTGCTCCTCTTGGGCCATCCTTGCCCGGACATCAGCGTCGAGGCGATCGCGCTCGGCGCGGACGGCTGGCAGCTCGTCAGCCAGCCCGCTCAGGCGCAGCCGCTCCGCGTCGGCGTCTCTCAGTGCGGCGCGGAGCCGATCCCGCTCGGCGCAGACCTCCGCGAGTTCCGCCCCGGCCGCCTTCTTCCCCAGCTCCTCGATCTCGGTCCGCAGCCGGCCGTTCTCGGCGCGGAGTTCCTCCAGCTCAGCCCGCAATCCCTCCGCCTGCTGGAGCTGGCCCTGGACTCGCTCCAGTTGCTCCTGAAGGTCGTGCAGCCGGGATCGGGCCTCGGCGAGCTGGTCCTGCGACTCGGCGAGCTGCCGGACGGCGGTTTCACACTGGGCGGCCAGGGCGGTGCGGATCCGATGGAGTTCATCCTTCCAGCTCGCCCCATGAGGTGGGTCCGCCTGAGCCGGAGCCGTCCCGGGGGTCGCTGGACCGGATGGGGCGATCGGGCTAGGGTCGTGGCCCGATCGGGCGCGGAACCGCTCGCCGCAATGTTTGCAGTAGACCTTGCGACCGAGATGGGCGCGCCGGATCCTCAGGTTGCTCCGGTGGCAATGAGGGCAGGTGATCCAGAGATGCTGGGTCGCGTCCTGGCGATCCCCCGGCGGCTCGATCATCGGAGTTGCCCTGGCTGCTGGTAAGCGGTCCATTCACGCGGGAGAGGTCCCAGAGCTGGATCGTCCGATCCCGACTCCCCGAGGCCAGGAGCCGGCCCTGAGGTGCGAACGCCAGGGCCAGGACATAATCCGCGTGGCCCGCGAAGCGGGCCCGCGGCTGCCGTGCGGCCACGTCCCAGAGCGTGATGGTCCCGTCTTCGCCGGCCCAGGCCAGGGTCCGGCCGTCGGGGGCTAAGGCGACCGTCAGCACCCAGCCGGTCTGCCCCGGCCAGATGGCCTGCGGCTGGCCGGTGGCCACGTCCCAGAGCCGCACGCTGCCGTCGTGACTCCCTGAGGCCAGCAGCCGTCCGTCGGGCGTGAAGGCCAGTGCGGCGACCGCCCTGGTGTGGCCCGCGAGGGAAACCGGTCCCTGGTGGCTCGCCAGGTCCCGCAGCTCGAGCTCCCCCTCGTGACCCCCCGTGGCGGCCAGCGTGCCAGCGGGCGAATAGGCCAGCGCGGTGATCGAGGTCGGAAATCGGCGCGGGAAGCTCGCCAGCTGGCGGCCCGTGGCCGGATCCCAGAGTCGAACCCACTGATCATTCCCTCCAGAAGCCAGCGCCTGACCGTCCGGTGTGAAGGAGGTTGCGACGACCCAGCCGGCATGGCCCGGCCATTGGGCCTGCTGCCGGCCCGTGACGACGTCCCAGAGCCGGAGGCTCCCATCCGAGCTCCCCGAGACCAGCCGCCGCCCGTCGGGGGCGAAGGCCAGACAACGGACTGCATCCGTGTGCCCCTTCAGGACCGATCGCTCCGACGACTCCCGCCGCTGCGCGCCGCCCCATCTGGCCACGAGGCTCCGGATCCCCATCAAGATCATTCCCCAAGGCCATGCCGCCTGATGGTGCCGTTCCTCTCCCACCCTGGAAGCTCGGTACCCCACCCATCGCGGGAACCACCGCATCCTGGACGGAGCGATCGCGAGTGAACCTTCCGGTCGTCAAAGTGGGATGACCGACGAATCCTCGTCGAGAAACGGGCCATCCGGATATTGTACGCTTCGGCGCGGGATTTCACCAGAATCGCGGCGGAAGCGCCCCTGGCTTCAGTCCTGGGGGTACCTTACGGGTTGACCTGAAATGAATGGAAGTCTTGCGCCAGGTCGGGTTCGTCCTGGACGAACTCAACCCACTGCCGGATGAGAGTCTCCAACTTCTCCAGATGAACGTGGTCCGACCCGTGCTCGAACATGGGGGTCATCACCGAGCCAATACAGGCCTTTTGACGGTCGTAGGGCGAGTCACTGGCGAAGACCTGGGTCCTGAGCTTGCCATCTTCGACGCGGGTCCGGAGGTAAAAGTAGAGCGATTGCGACAGCGTATGGCGGAGGATGATCCCGTCCGGCAGCTCCATGCCGCGACAGGGAGGTTCAATATGGCGGAAATGCTCCAACTGATGATGAGTCACCTCCACCACGACCCGATCGTCATCGGAGTAGGGACCGTTTTGGCTCATCGGGTTCCTTCGTGTGTTCTCCGGATCGAGTGCGATGCCCTCCGGTCCGGATGATCGGCCTCTCCGCTGAGGCAATCCGACGATGATACCACACATTATGGATTCGTGCCAGACCCATGGGTGTGACAGCGTGTCACCGGAACCCGCTGCCAGGGCCGAGGCCCGGCGGCTTCCGCCGCGACGATTTCGGTGAATATTGACAACGTCGCGGTCGTGGCCACCTCGGCGCCGACCCGCCCGGGGCGAAGCACAGCCCGGGGACGATCGCTCGGTCCCGGACCAGCCGATTCGCGCCCCAGGGGACGAGATCGGGGCTCACCCCGCCTTCGGGTCCGATCCAAAGTAGCCCCTCCAGGCCAGGTCGATGACGTCCTCATCAAGGGCGAAGGGGCGCCCGGTGAACCGGCAGATATCGCGGGCGCGTTCGATCAGGTCCCGGGGCTCGCAACCGCGCAGCTCCCGGTTCTCGGCGGTGTAGCGCTGGAGCAACCGCTCCACCAGGCTGGGCGGGACCGGGATGCCGTGGCGGCCGGCGTACCGCTCGAAGATCTGGCGATAGCGTTCGGGCGAGGGCGCCGCCAGGTGGAGGCGATAACCCATGCGGCGCAAGAAGGCCGGATCCGTCACCTGCTGGATGTCCAGGTTGGTGGCGATGATCAGCGACTGGAGGAACGGGATCTGGAACTTCTGGCCGGTGTGCAAGGTCAGGTAATCGATCCGGTGCTCCAGGGGGATGATCCAGCGGTTGAGCAGTTCGTGGGGGTCGACGCGCTGCCGGCCGAAATCGTCGATGAGAAATGTCCCGCCGTTGGCCTTCAGGTGGAGCGGGGCCTCGTAGTACCGCAGCGACCGACTGTAGGTCAGGTCGAAGGAATCGAGCGTCATCTCCCCGCCGCCGATGATCAGGGGCCGGCGGATCTTCACCCAGCGCCGATCGATCGACCAGGGCGCTCGGTCCGCCCCGTCGACAGGCTGGTGGAGCTGCGCGTCGTAGACGCGGATGATGTTTTCCTCGATGCCGATGCAATGGGGGATCCAGAGGTCGCCCTGGAGCGCCTGGTGGATCAGCCGGCCCACGGTGGTCTTGCCATTGCCGGGGGGTCCGAAGACAAACAGGCTCCGGCCGGAGGAGGCAGCCAGGCCGGCCAGGAGCGCGTCCTCCTCGGGCAGGACCAATTCGGAGAGGCTCTCGGCCACGTGCTCGCGCGTCACGGCGGGGGCCCGCGCGAGCTGCCACTCGATCATCGCTGTGTACGCCTCCAGCGACACCGGCGCCGGGCCGATATACCCGGAGATCTCCAAAAGTCGGGCGGCCCGCTCGCGGCCCCGTCCCGAGATCGCGTAGCGGAAGCCGAAGGGTCCGGAGGAACCCAGGATCTCGAGCAACTGCTCGGTCCGCAACTGCTCCAGCAGCTCGGCGACGAGCACCTGGGGGAGGCAGAGCTGGCGCGCGGTCCATTCGGTGGTGAACTGGGGGACGGTGTACGCCGCCTTCAGCGCCAGGTCGCGGAGGACCGCCAGGCTCACACCCGCGTCGCGAGGATCCGTCGGGGCCTTCGGCGCCCACACCGTGCCGATCGTCAGCAGCGGCGGCAGGGACGCGGGACGATGCCCATCGGCCAGGAGAGGATCGTCCGAACGGCTTGCAGTATCAACCATCGAGGGAGTGTCGCTCAAGGCCAGGAATCCGCTGCGGGAGATCGAGGTTACGCCGGCACGAACGCAGGTCAGGCTTTAGCCTGACGGAATCACGAAAGTAGGTCAGGCTTTAGCCTGACGGAAGCGGAATGGAATGTCAGGCTAAAGCCTGACCTACTGAAGCGGCGGGGATGAGGATCCGACCCATCCCAAGCCGGCCGACCGCTCGACTTACTCCACGAGCCCAAGAACCCGTGTCGCGGCAATTTGCCCAGCGGATTGGCTGTACGCAACGGCATTCCCGTTCCCATTCATCGTCATGGAGCTCGCGATGATTTGAGAACCGACATTGCCTCCGTTGCCTGAGGCGATGACCTGGGCCGCCGGAGCGTAGATCGTTCCGGTGGCGTTCAACGTCCCGTTTCCACTCGCAGTCCAACCCGTCGAATCGCTACGATCCTGAAAGATGCTGATTCCTGCGTAGGGTCCCGTGGACAGGGGAGACAGGTTCAGGCTTGATCGGCCACGGAGCGTGATCCCTGCGCTGCTGCCGGTCAGGTAGATCATCACGTTGGTGCCCGTAACGCTGTGTTGACCGGACAGGTCAATTCCGTTGCCCCCGACGATGTAGATGGTGTTGGAGTTCAAGGTCACGCTGCCCGTGATTCCGCTGCTCTGGTAGGTGGTATTCACGGTGACTCCCGAGTTGCTCGCGGTCGGCGGCTCCGGGAGGTAGCTCAAGGGGTCGGGCAACTGAGGTTGGGAGGTGTAGGTCCCGAGAGTGCCCGTGACTCCGGAGGGCAGGGATGACATGTCGGTGTAAACATAGGGGGCCGTCACGCTGGACCCGGCTCCGTGCATCGTCACGGAGTCGCCATCGAGATAGATCGCGCCCCCACTACTCGGAGTGACGGTGACTGACGAAGGGGTGCCGTTGTCCGTGATATTATTCCCCGAGCTGAGCAGGAGAATGGCCGGCGAGGCCGAGCCTCCGATCACGGACGCTCCCTGCGCGACGGCCCGGGCGCTGACCGGGATCGTCCCGCTGCCAAAGATCGCGCTGAAGCCACGCTTCTGATACCAGGTCACGATGACCTCGGCACAACCCGGATATTTGGTGGAGTTGGTGAAGTTTCCGGACTGGGGCGGGATATTGACCGTCACCTGGCTGGTCGTGCCGTCGTTGGTGTAGCCGTTCTTGGCAGCGACGCTCAGGGCACTGGCGCTGGCAGTGGTGGTCGAGCCGTTGTTGTAGTAGATATCGGACGCGGCGGCCAGGGCAGCCGCGTCGGCCGTCGCCTGCGCGTGCCGGCGCTCCGAGACCAGGAGGCCGCCGTCGACCAGCAGGGCCAGGACGCCCATCAGGGCAGTCAAGCACAACGCCACCTGGACGGCGACCATCCCCCGCCGGTCGCGCCGCGGGTTGGAAACGCGTGATCCTAACATGACTTCGAGCCTCCGCGTCCCATCGATCTTCGCATCGAATGAGTGTTGAATAAAAATGCGCGCACAACAGTTCTAAAAAGACATCGGCATCACACACGTGCTCTTCAGGTAGAGCGGGCCGGTGATATACAACTCAGGCGTCCACTTGTAGCCGACCGTTACGCTGACATAGTTATACTCCGGCGCCCCCGGCGGAGTCGAATTGGGGTTGTAGGAAGTGGGGGCCTTGGTACTGGAGTCCCAGGCGGTCCATACCAGACTCCCGCTGGTCGCCGTGCCCCATTGGACCTGAATTGCGGGCCCCGTAACGGACGAAGAATAGGTGATGTTGCTCGGGTTGAGACCGACCGCCATGGGCGCGACAGCATTCGTGTAGATCGTGCTGGAAGTCGCCGCCGCATTCCCGGTCGCCGCCGCATACTGGCTGCCATGGACGGAGGCGTAGCGGGCCGCCTCCCGTGCCAGCGAGGCGACTTGCTGATAGCGATAGATGCCCATTCCGACGATGACCATCCCGATGGTGAACATCAACACCGCGGGGATCACAAAGGCGGTTTCCACCGCGGTGGCGCCGCGACGACTGAGGAACCCAGAAGCACTTCGAACCCGCATCTCTCCACTCCTGTCTCACCGGCTCTGGCAGCCGAGGGCGGCTACCCCACCAGTCGACTTGTCATGCGACCAGCCAGGACCGGCTGGCCTGGATCAACTAGGATTGGGACTTTGGGGCTCCTTACGCATCGTAACCTGGCGGGATAGAGTGACGGTGTTGGAGCCAAGGAAGTTTGTGATCAGCTTGAACGGATAGCTTACGGTCACGGTGACGATCGAGTCTCCGTGGGAGTCCGTGCCCGTCGATGAGCTGATCTCCGCCGCCGTCAGGGCCGGACTCAGGCCATTGGCGTCGGCCAGGGCCGCTGCCGTATAAGTTGCATACGGAGACTGCGTGGACGCGAGGGGATCGCACAGCCACAGCGCGCCGTTGCGGGCGCAGTTGGTGATGGTTGTGTAGGCATAGAACAGGCGACAGAAGTCGACGACGCCCAGGAGCATGATCAGGAGCGCGGGCAGGAGGAGAGCCAGTTCGACGGCACTGGCCCCCCGCCGACGATCAGCGCTCCCCGGCCGGAGCCTGGACCTGCCACGTGTTGCCGGCTCTCGCGCCGCCCGGCTCGACATCGGCTCCGGGCCGCGGGATCCTCGATTCGAGGCCACCCTCTCCAGCCAGGCAAGCGCCCGGGGATGTCCTCCTGGGACGACGACCATTTCAAGGGCTCCCATCAGGGTTCGAATCCGGCTGAGATCCAGGAGTGAGGGGCCTGCCCAAAGAGGGTTGGAAGCTCCTGCACCCGCGTCGTTGCAGAAAGGCCACACCTGGTGGGGCAGCCGCCCGCGGCTGCCCTGGGCCAGCCGAGGGCACCTGGCCCACGCGTTCGCCGTTCCGGGGAGCGGTTTCGTCCGTCTGGGCTGCCTGAGCCGCCGAGGCATCCCCGGATCGGCGTCAGTTGGTGTTCCTGCGCGAGACGACGTACATTGCGGCCACGATGATGATCACGGCCAGCACTGAGTAGAGCCGCAGATCGTCGGCGAACTTGAGGGCGAGCCATGCGGTCTCGGCCACATCGCGCAGGGCGACGAGCACCGGCGGGCCGAACTTCCCGAGGACCCCCACCAGACCGACGACGAGGACCCCGGCCGCGAGGATCGGGCCCAGTTCGAAACCGCGCATCCACTCCGGCCTGGGTTTCCTCCCGGTCAACTCCTGCTCCACCTCGCGGCAACGGTGCAGGAGCGTGAAGAGGATCTCGCGATCGGTCCGGGCGAAGACGCGGGGGCTGAGCCAGGGCCGGACGATCTCCTCGAGTGCGGCATAGTAGGCGCTCCGCTCGCCGTCGGTCTCGGCGAGCGACCGGCAGGTGGCGATCAGGTCCTTCCGCAGGCTGGCGTAGGCACGGGGATTGACCCGGCGCCGGGCGGGGCGCCGCCGCGCGAACAGCGCGATGATCGCGGTCCAGTGGCTCCAGTCCTCCTGGAGCGCCTGCCGTGGCGCCCGCGAATCCCGCCCCGTCATGAGCCGATCCCCCCGGACGATCCGGTCGACCGCAGCGATCGCAAGGCATCCCGACTGCCGCAGCCTCCAGCCGATCGACCAGGTCGAGCACCGGGCGTTTCATGGGCCGACCACCTGTGCCAGTTGTTCCAGGATCTGGAACACCGCCGGGCCAAGGATGACGACGAAGATGGCCGGGAAGATGAACAGGAGCGTGGGGAGGAGGATCTTCACCGCCGCCTTCTGGGCCATTTCCTCGGCGCGCTGCTGCCGCTTCAGACGGAGCGTCTCGGCGTGGACGCGGAGCGACTTGACCAGGCTGGCCCCGTACCGCTCGGACTGGGTGATGACCGAGGCCAGGCTGCGGATTTCCTCCAGGTCAGTGCGGATGCCCATCTTCTGGAGCGCCTCGCCGGGCGAGCTGCCGAGCTGAATCTCCCGCTGGACGATGTTCAACTCGAGGGCCAGGACCGGGTGGGCCGTCCGGAGCTCGGTGCCCACGCGCTTGAGTGACCCGGGGAGGCTCAACCCTCCTTCCAGGCAGATCACCAGCAAGTCGAGAGCGTCGGGGAGCGACCGGCGGAAGCTTGTCTGCCGCTTTGCCTTGCGGCCATCGAGCCAGAAGCTGGGCCCGATCATGCCCCCGATTCCCAGGCAAGCTCCTCCGAGGAAGGCCTCGGTGGTCGGCAGCACGCCGGTGACCCCGAGGAACAGGCCAATGGCGGCCGGGACGATGATCAGGAGCAGCTTCGTGCCCAGGAAGATCGCCATGGCCTGGCGGCCGTAGAATCCCGCATGGGTCAGCCGCGTGCGAAGCTGGCTCTTCTCCCCCTCATCGGTGGGCATCAGCGCGGTGCCCAGCTTGGGCAGGGTCGTCTGGGTGAACTGGTTCGGGGGCGCCGGGCGGGGCCCGGAAGCGCCCGGGTCGCCGGGCAGACCGCCCAAAGTCCCGGCGGTCACCGCGACGCCGGCCCGCTCATTCAGGCCCTCCAGCCGCTCGTCCAGACGTGTCCGCCGCGCCCCGACCATGGTGTAAACCAGCAGGACGCCGCTGCTGGCCATCAGGAACGCGATCAGCATCAGGAACGCTTCGGTGGTCATGTCAGTCTCGCTGCGCTCCCGTTTTCAGGACTCCGTGTTCCGGGTTCAGAGTCTGTCTCAGAAGCCCGGTCTGACAGTTGTAGGGTGGGTGCAACTCACCAACGGAAGACCTTGGCAGCCTTGATGATCGGTGGGTTTCACCCACCCTACGA
>JAJPJC010000125.1 GCA_021324445.1 Isosphaeraceae bacterium | reverse complement strand
TCGTAGGGTGGGTGAAACCCACCGATCATCAAGGCTGCCAAGGTCTTCCGTTGGTGAGTTGCACCCACCCTACAACTGTCAGACCGGGCTTCTGAGACAGACTCTGACGGTGCCGGCCTGTCCGGCGAAAGCCTGACTTACAGTGCGGCTTCGCATCAAGCCGCGGCCGCCGGGGGCACTACGGACCGCAGCAGGTCGTCGATGATGTCGTCGGGCTGGATGTTCTCGGCCTGGCCCTCGAAGTTGAGGATCAGGCGATGCCGCAGTGCCGCGTGGGCGGTGGCGCGGAGGTCTTCGCGGGCGACGTTGTAGCGATGGTCGAGGATGGCGCGGATCTTGGCGCCGAGGATGATCGCCTGGGCACCGCGGGGGCTGGAGCCGTAGCGGACGAACCGGCGGGTCATCTCGGTGGCCAGGCTATTCTCCGGGTGGGTGGCCAGCACCAGGGCGACGCCGTAGCGCCGCAGCTCCTCGGCGATCGGGATCTGCCGGGCCAACTGCGCCAGCTCGACGATCCGACGGCCGTCGAAGATCGGCTCGGCACGGGGTTCGGCCGCCTCGGTGGTCCGGTCCAGGATCAGCTCCAGCTCCTCGGCGGTCGGGTACTTCACCAGCAGCTTGAAGAAGAAGCGGTCGAGCTGGGCCTCGGGGAGCGGATAGGTGCCTTCCATCTCCAGCGGGTTCTGAGTGGCCAGGACGAAGAACGGCGGCGCGAGGACATGGGTGGTGCCGGCCACGGTCACCGATCGCTCCTGCATGGCCTCGAGCAGCGCCGACTGGGTCTTGGGCGTGGCCCGGTTGATCTCATCGGCCAGCACCAGGTTGGCAAACAGCGGTCCGCGCTGGAATTCGAACCGGCGGACCCCCTCGGGCGTCTCGTGCAGCACGTTGGTCCCGATCAGGTCGGCCGGCATCAGGTCGGGGGTGAACTGGATGCGCTGGAACTTCAAGTGCAGCGCCTCGGCCAGCGTCCGGACCAGCAGCGTCTTCCCCAGCCCGGGGACCCCTTCCAGCAGCACGTGGCCTCCGGCGATCAAGGCCGTGAGCGTGTCGTCCACGATCCCGGCGTGCCCGACGATGACCTTCTGGATCTCCCGCCGCAGGGCCTGGAAGTCCGTGCGGAACTGGTCGAGCTGCTGCTTCACCTCCTCGGGTGTCTGAGATACGCTCATGCGCGCGGACTCCTCGGTTCTTGTCGCTTCGCCTCTCCCCGGTTACCGGACGGGCCGGTGATGGTCCCCACTGGATCCTCAGCGTCGATTCGTCGCGGAAGGCGCCGGAAATCTCCCACGAACCGGCACACTCCGACATCCGTCGAACAGAATAACCCGCCGGTGACTCGCCTGGCAAATTAAAATATTCGGGGGCTCGGCCGGGGGTGCCGCAGCCCCGAACTCCCAGCAGCCCCAGCCGGTTCAATCGAGGAAAGGGACGTTGTGGTTGGTGCTTCGGCCTGGACCGTGCCCCTGGGAGGGCTGATCGCCAATGCGATCCTGGCGCTGGGATCGTATGGGATTGCCCGGTATGGGCTGGGGCAGCCGCGCGGTTTGGCCCGGGTGCTGGCCACCAGCGTGGTCTTCTGGGCCGCCTGCACGATCGGCCTGGAAGTCCTCGGGGCCTGCGGGGCCATCGGTCTCTATCCCATGCTGGCCTGGGCGGCGATCATCCTCGCGATCGGCGCCGCGGCGCGGTGGCTCGGACACGACGCCGATCCGAGTGTCTCCCCTGCGATGAGCGAGCCGGCGATGAGCTGGGACGCCACGGTCTGCCTGGCCCTGCTCGGCACCGCCGCGATCCTCCGCCTGATCCCGTCGCTGGTCCAGGCCGTGAAAGTCGTCAGCGACGGGCCGATCTATCATCTTTACTTCGCGGCGCGGTGGTGGAAGGACGGACGGCTGCTCCTGGTGGCCGCCCCCTTCGGCGAGAACGCCGCGACCTATTTCCCGGCCAATGGCGATCTTTGGTTCACCTGGCTGATGGCCTCGTGGGGCGGGGACCGGCTGGCCAGGGTCGGACAGGCCCCGTTCCTGATCCTGGCCGGCGCCGCGGCCTATGGGTGCGCCCGCACGCTCGGAGCCGGGCGCTCGGCCAGCCTGGTTGCCACGAGCTGGTTCGTGTCGTCGACCCCGCTGTTCCTCTTCTCGTTCGAGCCGAACGTCGACACCATCTTCGTGGCGGGCTATCTGGTCGCCGCGTTTTTTTTCTTGCGGGTCCTGTGCTGCGGGGCGGGTCTAACCTCGCTGATCCTGGGCTCGCTGGCCGTGGGCGAGGCACTCGGGACCAAGGCCATCGGAGTCGTCTTCCTCCCGCCGCTGATGGCCGTGGTCATCGCCGGAATCTGGCTTCAAGCAATGCCCGCGCGGCGGAAGCTCCTTCGGACGCTCCTCGTCCTGCTGGTCCCGATGGTCACCGGCGGCTACTGGTTCCTCCGCAATGCCGCCCTGACGGGCAATCCGCTCTATCCCCTGGAGTTCCGGTGGATGGGGCACACTCTCCTGCCGGGGTGGTACGGTCCCGAGGCGATGCGCACCAGTCAATTCCACGTGCCGTTTTGGGAGTGGAGGGCGCTGGGCGATATCCTGCTGGGCGTCCTCGACCCCCGGCTCACCCCGTTGTGGCTGGCCGCCCTGGCCGGGGCCTGGACGGTGCCGAGCCGGACAACCCCGGGGTCGAGGCGAGGGATCGCGACCTTCTCCTTCATGGCGGTGCTCAATATTGTTCTCTACTGGGTCTGCATTCCCTACCGCACGCAGCAACGCTTCATGCTCCAGGCGCTGGGCCTGGCCGTCGTGCCGCTGGCGGCCCTCCTGGATCGGAGCGGATGGCTTCGCCTGGGTGCGGCCGTGTTGCTGGGTGTCCATGTCCTGACTCCTCAGGGCTGGCCCTTCGCGGTGGGCGATGATCCCATCCCCTGGGACCTCACGCCCTTGATCCCGAACGCCGTGGGGGCACTCGCGCCGCTGTTCCCCGGATTGGAGCCGGGTGCCCGGGTCCCCGGGGCGGTACGTCCGGTCTGGAACCTGTCGATCCTCGGTCTGATCCTCGCGGCGATCCTCATGGTCCGGTCCTGGAGCTGGGCCGATTCCCGGGCGGCTCGGCCCTGGCGCCGGAAGGTCCTGGCCTGTGCGGCCACCCTGCCGTTGCTCCTGGGCGGCCTGGCCTTTGGCGTGACCTCCTTCGACGCGCGGTTCCGGTTCTATCCGCGGTTTCCCGACTTCTACCGCGGCTGGGTCCAGTTCGAAGGGCGCAGCGGACCGGCCGGGTCCCGTGTGGCCTACGCCGGGACCAATCTCCCGTATTACCTGCTGGGGGATCGTCTGCGGAACGAAGTCCGGTATGTCAACATCGACCGGCACCGCGACTGGCTGCTCCACGATTACCACCGCCAGGCTCGAGCCCAGGGCCACGGGACCTGGCCCAATTCCCGGCCCGGGTGGGATCGCATTCACCCCGAGTACCCGGCGTGGCTGGAGAACCTCGACGCGGAGGGCATCCAGCTCCTGGTCGTCGCCCGCGTCAACACCGACGGGGGAATCCATAATGTGGCCGACCCCGAGGGATTCCCGATCGAACGGCAGTGGGCCGATGCTCATCCCGAACGATTCGAACCCCTCTACGGGCAGAAAGAGAGGGATCCCTGGTTCCGGCTCTACCGGGTCCTTCGCCCTTAGCGGCCCACCGAATACAAGACACGGGGGATGACGCCAGAGTTCTTCAACCGCACAAGCTGCTTGCGGTCGAGGTTGATGAGGGCGACGATATTCTCGATGGGACGAACGGATCCGTGGTCGTGCGGCCAACCGACTTGCGAGCGTCCCGAAGTCGAGGAGAAACCGGTGATGGTGTGGCCGATCGATCGAATCGTCGCCCTCGGCGTGTGGGCCGCCTGGCTCCTCTGGGCGGGTCCATCCGTCCGGGCCTCCGAGCCGGATCGGCCGTCGAAACCATTGCGAGCTCTGATCCTCTCGGGCGGGGAACCGCAGGGTCCCAGCGCCACAACCACCGCCCTGAAGTGCATCCTGACCGACTCCGGACGATTCGACGTGCGCGTCTGCGAATCGCCCAGCGGGCTCTCTCTCTCGACCCTTTCCTCGTTCGACCTTGTGGTCGTGGCCACCGGCCTGGAGCGGGGGAGCGACACCGCGAAGGCCGTCGCCGCCTTCGTCGCGGCGGGCAAAGGGTTGGTGGTCACTCAAGGGGCTTTCGAGACCTCCGAGGTGCCCGACGACTGGCCCCTGATCGCAGGCGGCCAGCCACGGCCGCCGGTCCGCTTCCTGGACGTCAAGGTCGCGGGGTCCGACCACCCGATCGCGCACGGCATGAACCGCGCGTTCCGTACGGCCGACTCCGTGCCGGACAGCCTGGCCGCGCGCCCCGGGGCCGCGGTGATCGCGACGACCAGCAGCGGGAGCGGAACGGTTCCCGTCCTGGCAGCGTCCACGCCCGGCACGGGGCGAATCGTCGCCCTCGTGCTGGGATGCGACGCGTCCGCAATGCACGAGCCGCAGTTCCGCGCTCTCCTCGCCCGGGCCGGCGAGTGGGCCGCCTCGGGCGCGGTCACCCTGCCGGCGACCCTGAGACCGTCCGGCCCGGCCGCCGACGCCGTCAAGGCACTGCTGATCACCGGCGGGCACGACCACGAGGCCGCGTTCTACTCACTCTTCAGCGGAGACAGGGCGATCGACTGGCTGCCTGTCGACACCGCCGCCAACGCCTTCAAGAAGGATCTCCGCGGCCAGTACGACCTGATCATCATGTACGACTTCACCCGCGACCTCGACGACGCCGGCAAGCAAAACCTCCGCGCCTTCGTCGAAAGCGGCAAAGGGGTCGTCGTCCTCCACCATGCGCTGCTGAACTACCAGGCCTGGACCTGGTGGTCCGAGGAGGTCGTGGGCGGTCGCTACCGCCTGCGGCGCGAAGGCGCCAGCCCGTCGTCCAGCGTGAAGAACGACCAGCAGATCTGGGTGCGTCCCGCCGGGACCCACCCGGTCCTCAATGGAATTCACCCGTTTCACATCGTTGACGAGTCGTACAAGAACCTGTATCTGTCTCCCAGGATCCAGCCGCTGCTGACCACCGACAACCCCACCAGCGACACCCACCTGGCCTGGATCGGGCCCTGCGCGACGTCCCGGGTGGTCGCCATCCAACTGGGCCACGGGCACTCGGCGTTCGGCCACCCGTCCTACCGGGCCCTGGTGCACAACGCCGTCCTCTGGGCGGCGGGCCGCGCCAGCGGCCGATGAAACCGGAGGCGCTCATGAAGGCAACGCGGCTGATCCTGTCCGTGACCCTGGGGCTGGCCCTCGCCAGCGGCGCCACCGCGCAGGAGAAGACGCGGCGGCTGCTGGTCATCGGCCAGAGCAAGGGGTATCAGCACGAATCGATCTCGACGGCGATGGTCACACTCTACAACCTGGGCCGACGCTCGGGACAATGGGACACCTCTTTCCGCACCGATTGCACGGCCATCACCAAGAAATCGCTGAAGTGGGGCGCCAAGAACCTGAACGACTTCGACGCCGTGGCGTTCTTCACCGACGGCAACCTCGACATGGACGACGCGCAGAAGGCCGACCTGCTTTCGTTCATCCGCGACGACGGCAAGGGGTTCCTGGGCATCCACAGCGCCGCCATCACGTTCCTCTCCTGGCCGGAGTATGGCCGGATGCTCGGCGGCTATTTCGACGGCCACCCCTGGGGCGAGTTCCACGCTCCCCTGGTCGTCGAGGATCCGGCCTTCCCGGGCATGCAGCACCTCCCACGGGAGTTCACTCTCAAAGATGAGATCTACCAGATCAAGGACTTCTCGCGGGAGCGAGTCCGCGTGCTGCTCCGGCTCGACGCGAGCCGGCTCGACCTGTCGAAGAAGGGGGTCCACCGCCGGGACGGCGACTTTGCGGTCATCTGGGCCCGCAATTACGGCAAGGGACGCGTCCTCTATAACGGCCTGGGGCACAGCCGCGACGTCTGGGATCAGCCCGAGATCCAGCAGATGTGGCTGGAGCTGGTCCGATGGTCCATGAGCCTCACCCCCGGAGACGCCACGCCCAGGCCGGCGGCGGCCCAAGCGGGTCGTCGTCCATCTCGATAGCCGGGGATCGCCGGACGGAGCCGGCTCCTCCAAAATCGATCGAATCTCGCACGGATTCCCCCCGCGAGATCGCACTAATACCAGTAGACGACCGCGGCGAGACCGCGCGGGGGAGTCTCCGCCGGCAACGACCCGGTGCCCATCTCGCGAGGGAGAGCCCCTGAAATGCGCCTCACTCTCAGAACCCTCCTGGCCTGGCTGGATGATACCTTGGAACCCTCGCAGGTCAAGGAGATCGGCAAGCAGGTCTCGGAAAGTCCGTTCGCCCAGGAGCTTGCGGACCGGATTCACCGAGTGACCCGGCAGCGCCGCCTGTCCGTCCCCAGCCGATCGGGACCCGAGGGGACCGATCCCAACCTGGTGGCCAGCTACCTGGACAACAACCTGGATCCCGAGGCCGTGGCCGAATTTGAGCGGAAGTGCCTGACGTCCGATGTCAACCTGGCCGAGGTGGCCAGCGTGCACCAGATCCTCAGTCTGCTCGGTCAGAAGGTGAAGGTTCCGCCGGAGGTGCGGGCCCGGATGTCGCAACTGGTCAAGGGGCGCGAGGCGATCTCGCCCCGGCCGAAGGCCCGCCCGCGCAAACGGCCGCCGGAGCCCGTGACGGAGCCGCTCCAGCCCTGGGTGGTGCCGGAGGCGCCCCCGCGCCCCTGGCTGGAGCGGTTCGGACCGGCGGTGGCCTGCATCGTGCTGATCCTCCTCTCGAGCTGGTCGGCGTGGAAGAGCCTCTCGACGGCGTCTCCCCGGACCGCCATTCCCCCGGAGCCGGCCATCGCGGCGGGGACCGGGGCAGGCCAGCAGGCGCCCGCCGGCGCGGGCGCGACCGCGACCGCGACCGCGACCGCTCCTGAGGCCGGGAAATCCGAGACCCCCGTGGGCAAGCAACCCGGGCAACCCGCCCCCGAGACCGCCCTCGCCTTGGCAACCCCGCCCGCGCCCAGCCCGCCGGCCGAATCGGCGGCCACGGAGAAGGCCACCCCGCCGGCGAAATCGGAGACCGCCGACACGGCCAAGGCGGGCAAGTCGTCGACCACCGAACCGAAATCCCCGGCCGCGGGCTCGGTCCCCCGAGTGGCCTCGGGATCGGCCGCCCTGGCCGAGAAACCCGACGGTCTCCTCCTCCGCTACAATCCCCGGGAGCGCGAGTGGGAACGCCTCACGGAGGCCACGCCCCTGGAACGCCCCGATCGCCTCTTGTGCCTGGCCCCCTTCCGGGCGTCGATCAGCCTGGGAAAGGTCCACGTCACCTTGGTGGGTGAGACCGAAGTCCGAATCCTCTCGCTCTCCTCGGACTCGGTGCCCGCACTGGAGTTGGTCCAGGGCCGGCTGCGGATTCGCCAGCCGTCCGCCAACGCCTTGAAGATCGTCTTTGCCGACCGCGCGGTCACCCTCAAGATGTCCCCGGAGGACCATCTGGCTGTGGAACGCTGGACGGCGCGGCCCTACGGCCAGCCGATCACCCGGCCGGCGCCCCTGGCGATCTACTGTGTCCAGGGCGACGTGTCGTTGACCCTCGACCGGCCGTTGGACCCCTTGAAGGCCGCGAGCGTGGCCGTCATCGATGCGGCCGGGCAGGTGAAGCGGTCGGCACCCGACACCTTGCCGAGCTGGGTGACCCAGGTCGAACCGTCATCGTACGAGCTCCAGGTCCGGGATCAGTTCCTCCACGTGTTCCATCCCGGCCGGCCGGTCCTGACCGACATCGTGGTGGCCACCGAGGATGAACGCCCCGAGATCAAGCGCCTGGCCGTGGAAGCGCTCAAGGCCCTGGGCGATCTGTCCTACTTGATGCCGATCCTCAAGCAGGGCGATGCCGTGGCCCGCCGGGCCGCCATCGCGGCGATCCGTGGCTACCTGGGGCTGGGTCCGGAGGCCGTGCGCCGGGTCCGGCAACAGCTCGACGAGGAGTTCGGCGGCAAACTCGGGGCGCAGGCCGAGCACATGCTGATCGGCTACACTCCCGAGGAGGCCGCCAATCGCGACACCTATCCCCGCCTGGTCGGTCTGCTTTCCGCCGAGCAGGATTCGGCCGGCATCCGCGAGCTGGCCCTGGATACCTTGAAGCGGCTCACCGGGCGCGACGATCTCGGTTATGATCCCGACCAGCCCGCCGGCAAGGGGCTCGACGCCTGGAACGAGCTGCTGCGCCGCAATGAGCTGCGGCCGCTGGCGCCCCGCGCCAAGACGAAATGATCGGAGAGGGTGCCGTCTTCAGGACGACCAAGACGGGTGTCAGGGCCTCTGTCTTTACTGAACACTGATCACTACCTGGAGGTGATCCGCTCGGCGCGGTCGGGGCCGAACGGGAAGGCCAGCCGCTGGTTCGTGCAGCGGTAGAGCCGGACGTGCCGGACGGGCTTGCCGCTCCGCTCGACCCAGAATTCCGCGACGTTTTCCACCCGGTCGAACCAGCGCCCGAACAGGTGGGCGACCAGCTCGGCCTCACTCCCGATCAGGACGAGGATCCCGTCGCGGCCCACCCAATCCTCCGGCCGGCTCCAGTAGGCGAATCCGCGCGGGTCCTCGGCGTTATAGCAGAGGACCGGCCGGGCCTCTTCCAGGGCGTAGGCGAGCTGGGCACTCTGATACCAGTATCGCGTGAAGACGAACGTCCGCGGATCGTCGATCAATCCGAGCTGCCGGATGCGATCGGCCACCTGATCCCAGCCGTAGAGGTCGAGGGTCGGATCGCGCCGGCCCTCCAGCAGTCCGACCCGGCTGCCACCGCCTCGCTGCAAGAACCCGGTGTGAAACTCCAGCAGCGCCAGCACGGCCAGCGTGATCGACAGCCCGGCATAAACCGCCAGCCGGCGGCGCCACGGCCGGGCCTGAACCTCGATCCGTTGCGCCCACTCCCGGCCCAGGACTGGAAACAACGAGACCAGGCCGATCAAGCCCCAGTGGGGCAGGACCGGGCGGAAACAGGCGACGGCCGTGAACGCGCCCCAGGGGACCGCGGCCAGGCAGGTCCAGAGCCGCTCCGGCCCGGCGGGCATCGTGGCGTAGGTCCGGCAACTGCGGCCGAGGATCCTCACCAGGGGCAGCCAGACCCACGGGAAGAGGTAGGCCGCCTGGCCCAGCAGCGCCGCGACCAGGTAATCGGGCCGCGGCACCCAGCTCCCCACGGCACGCCCCCCCTGGAACAGGAACGACACCCAGCCGTGATCGGCGTTCCAGACGATCACCGGGCTGAAGACCATCAGCCCCACGCCCACGGCCAGGTAGGGCCCCGGCCGGAACAGCCAACGCTGCCGCATCCTGCGGTCGAGCACGACAGACAGCGCAGCGCCCATGGGGAGGAAGACCGCGTGGTACTTGCTCAGCATGGCCCCGCCCCAGGCCAAGCCCACCGGGATCCAGGGGGTCAACCGCCGGGAATCCGCGTCGTCGAGCGCGACCGTCAACCGGTCGAGAGTCAACAGCCAGAAGAACAGCAAGGGGCCGTCGGGCAAGGCGAACATCGAGGCCGCCAGGCCGTAGTAGCCGGTCACATTCAGAGCCAGGGCCGCCAGAAACCCCGCCCGGGCCCCGTAACGCCGGCTGGTCAGCCGCGCCAGGATCGCCGTCGAACCCGCAAACAGCGCGATGAAACCGATCCGCAGCGCCCAGGCCGCAGCCGTCCCGGTCCCGAGCAAGGCCAGGCCCGCCATCTCCACCCAGGCCATCATCGGCGGATGGTCGAAATAGCTCGGCGCGGGATGGATCGCATACAGGTAGTGATACGCCTCGTCGTTCCCTAACCCCAAGCTCGATGCACAGATCAGGCGAACGAGCGCCGAGCCGGCGATCAGGATTCCCAGCGCGTGCTTCGGGTTCATGGAGCGTCCTTGCCCGTGCTCCGCGGCCTCGGCACGACGAAGGCGGGCCGGAGCACATCCCAGATTCTTAACCCAGATCAACGGCCCGATCGAGATCAATCCTCTTTTTCGGTAGACGCTCGAGCCCGAGAGCGGCCCGGGATCCCGCAAGAAGTTTGGGAAGTGAGATGGCAGGCCGCCTTGGGCAACGCGACTTTGGATGGTAGGGTAGGTCCATGGCCCAAGACGATGACATCGCCGACGACGTGATTCCGGCAACCTTGAAGCGGTCCCAGTCGTACCACGCCGACTACGGGAGGAAGACGTACAAGCAGATCAAGGATCCGGCTGCCGCCAACCCACCCGACCGGAAAGCACGCCAGATGAAAAAAAATCTGATCGAACAGACTGAGCGACTCCAGAACAAAGGGAAGGGGCGGCTATCATGAACGATCTCCGCGGACTGAACAAAAGCTCTTGACGGTTTCTCGGCTGTGGAGAGAGAAGGATTCCGACAAAGCCCTAGCCGAAGTCGAGTCCTTGAGGAAGACCTGGCCGGGGAACGCCCACCTGCACATCCTTTGGGCCAGCTTGGTCCAGCTCCAGGAGAATCCGCAGCACGACTTGGATGAAGCCAAGCGGGCATTGCAGCAAGCAGTCGAGTTAGACAAGGGGTCGGCAGCGGCTGTTCTCGAACTGGGCCACTTCCTCGATACCGTGGAAGACGATCCGCGAGCGGCCTCCAAACTCTATGCCGAAGGGGTGTCCACCGCGCGGCACCTCCTCATCGACGGCTTGATCGGCCAGGCGAAGGTGTTCCGGCAGTTGGACCAGAGGGAGGAATTCCTGCGCTGTCTCCTGGAAATCCTCCATTTGGCTCGATTCGAGATGGGGACGAAACGGACCAAGGCAGACGATTCCGGGCCCGACATCATCTTCGAGTCGCCCACGGGTCATTTCCACGCCATCCAACTCAAGGGTCCTTACGCCGAACAGATTCAAGATCTCCTCAGCGCGGTGGTGACACGCTGTTCGGCCTGACCGCGCGCCGCCACGGACCCGGCCCGCGCCGGCCTCACAAGTGTCCCCCGAGACGCAGCCTTGCCGCCGAGGCGGCCCGTCGACGACAATACTCACAGCCAGCATGGGTACCAGACCGCGCCGGGACCCGTGCGAGTGCCGTGGTCGATGGACTCCTGGGACCTGGCATGATCGCGTCAACACCGGTGGGACCGAATCGTACGGGAGAGACGGCCGCTGTGCTGCCGCCTGCTCCGGGATCGTCGGCGATCGACAAGTCCGACCGGCGGGTCCGGCGGATGTTCGCGTCGATCGCCCGGCGGTATGATTTCCTCAACCACCTGCTCAGCTTGAACATCGATCGTTCCTGGCGGTCCTTCACGACCCGGGTGGCGGCGCCGGAGCCGGGGCTGCCGGTACTCGATTGCTGCACCGGGACGGCCGACCTGGCCCTGGCCTACGATCGGGCCTGCCACGGCCGATCGCGGATCGTCGGGGCGGACTTCTGCCGGGAAATGCTGGTGATCGGCCGGGAGAAACTCCGCAGGGCGGGTGCCCAGGGGCGCGTCAGCCTCGTGGAAGGGGACGCCCAGCGCCTGCCGGTGCCCAGCGATACCTTCGGGGTCGTCAGCGTGGCCTTCGGGTTGCGGAACCTGCGCGATACCGTCCGCGGGATCGACGAGTTGATCCGCGTCGCGCGGCCGGGGGGCAAGGTGGCCGTCCTGGAGTTCTCGCGGCCGCGCGGCCGGCTCCTGGGCCGGCTCTACCTGGCGTTCTTCCGCCAGGTTCTCCCGCGGATCGGCCAGGCGCTGGCCCCCAATGAAGACGCTGCCTACGAGTACCTGCCCCGGAGCGTCCTGGAATTCCCCGACGGCCAGGCGATGCTCGACCTCCTCGCCGCCCGCGGCCTGACCGCCTTGACGCAATACTCGTTGACAGGCGGGATTGCCACACTGTATGTCGGAACCAAGCCGGTGTCCGCCCGCTCGCCCCATCCCTCGGAGCCCACCTCATGAACCGGTCCGGCTCTGCCAACCCCGCCGACCTGGTGGTCGCCATGACCGGCGGCAGCGGCGCGCCCTACGCCGTGCGGCTGGTGCGGGTGCTCTGCCGGATGGGCCGCACCGTCCAGGTCTCACTCACCCCCAGCGCCGCGCAAGTGCTCCGCGACGAGATGGACCTGGAGGTGGCCCTCGAGCCGTTCGATCCGGCCCCCTTCCAGGAGCACGGACCGGGCCGCGTGATCTATCATCACTACCAGGATCTTCACGCGGGGATCGCCAGCGGTTCGTTCCCGACAGCCGGGATGGTCATCGTCCCGTGCAGCATGAGCACCCTGGGAGCGATCGCCGGAGGGATCACCACCAACCTGATCACCCGGGCGGCCGACGTCCACCTGAAGGAGCGCCGCAAGCTGATCCTGGTCCCGCGGGAGACGCCCCTGAGCCTGATCCATCTCCAGAACATGGTGCGGGTCACCCGCGCCGGCGCCGTGGTGCTGCCGGCGATGCCCGGCTGGTATCACCGCCCGCGGCGGATCGAAGACCTCATCGACTTCCTCGTCGGCCGGATCTGCGATCAGCTCGGCATCGCCAACGCCCTGGCGCCGCGCTGGGGCGACGAGTTCGCCACGACCCTCGATCAGACCCAGTGGGACGCCGCGGCCGATCTGGAGGCCACCCACCCGGAACTCTTCGAGGGGACCTGAGCTCCGGCGCGGAGGGCCATCATGAGCGTCGCCCCGGTCGGCGACTACTTCGAGCTGGTGAAGTTCAGCCACACGCTCTTCGCCCTCCCCTTCGCGCTCCTGGGAGCCGCGCTGGCGGTTGCCGGCCCCGACGGCCGGCCGGCCCGGTTCCAGGACTGGGTGGGCATCCTGCTCTGCATGGCGACGGCCCGCACGGCGGCGATGGCGTTCAACCGCCTGGCGGATCGATCCTACGACGCGCTGAACCCCCGTACCGCGAGCCGGCACCTCCCCGCGGGCCGGCTGAGCGTCCGCTCGGTCGCGGTCTTCACGGCCATCGCCGCCGCATCCTTCCTCGCCGCGACGCTCCTGTTCCTGCCCAATCGATGGCCGCTCTACCTGTCCGGTCCGGTCCTGCTCTGGCTCCTGGCGTATTCCTACACCAAGCGGTTCACCAGCCTGGCCCACTTCTGGCTGGGCATCTCGCTGAGCCTGGCCCCGATCGCGGCCTGGATCGCCCTGCGCGGCGACCTGCGATGGCCGCCGGTCCTTCTGGCGCTGGCGGTCCTCTTGTGGGTGGCCGGCTTCGATATCATCTACGCCTGCCAGGACGTCGACTTCGATCGCCGGGTCGGGCTGAAGAGCCTGCCCGAGCGCCTGGGGATTGGCCGCGCTCTCCAGGTCGCCGCCGCCTGCCACGCCCTGATGATCCTCCCGCTGGTCGCGCTGGGAGTCGTTTACCCGCTCGGACCGATCTACTTCGCCGGGGTCGCGGCCGTGGCCGTCCTCCTGGCCTACGAGCACGTCCTGGTCCGGCCCGATGACCTGACCCGGGTCAACGTCGCCTTCTTCCAGGTCAACGTCGTCATCAGCCTCGGCCTGCTGACCGTCGCCGTGGTCGACCTGCTGGTCTAGGCAGTGAGGGCAGGGCCGCATGTACGAGTACGACAAGAGCAGCAAGTGGCTCATCAAGCATCACGGCGATTCCATCTTGCGCCTGGCCGGGGTGGAGGACATCGCCTCCTGGACGCCACTGCAAGCCGAGCTGGTCGAGCCCCGCCAGTTCCCTGACGGCGTCCTCTCGGCCCTGGAGTCCGGGCAGGCCGAGCCGGATGTCTACATCCTGGAGATCGCGAGCTATCCCGACGCCCGCGTCCCCTCGCAGGCCGTCCGCGACACCGCCCTGGTCCTCCTGGAGCGGCAGGTCCTGCCCGAGGTGCTCATCCTGTTCCTGCGTGAGAAGGGGAACGTGCCGGCGGCCGGCTCAGTGGAGTTGCAGAGCCGAAAGGGGTTCACGAGGTTGAATCTCACCTGGAGGGCGGTGAAGCTGTGGGAGCTGCCGGCCGAGGGCCTGCTGGCCGCCGGGGACGTCGGCCTGCTCCCGTGGGTGCCGCTGACCCAGTTCGACGGCCCACCCGAGCCAATCGTGAGCCGCTGCCGCGCCCGCATCGATCAGGAGACGGCGCCGCCGGAGCGCGAGAACCTGCTGACCGTGACCCAATTCCTGCTGAAATTGCGGTACAATGAGACGACGTTGCTGGAGAGGCTTCGTAATCTGCTGGGAGGTCGCCAGGCCATGATCCTATCGCCCCTGTACCAGGAGATCGTCGAGGAAGCCAAGCGCGAAGGCAGCATGGAAGCACGGCAGCAAGACATCCTCGAGATTCTCGAGGATCGCTTCGGTCCGGCCGCGAACGACTTGGAGGTCGAGCTGAAGGCCGTCCCGTTCGACCGGCTCAAGGAACTCATCAGGTTTGCCGGCAAGTGCAACAGCCTGGCGGAATTCCGCGAGCGGCTCTTGTCTTGATGCAAGGTGCCAGGCCATGATCCCACTGCCCCTAGGACCAGTCGCGGCGGCGACTCCCGGTTGATGGTTCCTTCAATTCCGACTAAAATTACTGAAAGACGGGGCCGGTGGTACGATGACCCCGGCGAGGGAGAGGATTGATGGTCCCGGCCGCACGGGGGACCAGTCGAGAGAGGACGGGAATGCGATGCGAAGCCAGAGCGATCCCCTGGATGCGATCCGGGAGCGGGTGGAAGCCGGCCGGCGGCTGAGCTTCGACGACGGCCTGGCGCTGGAAGCCTCGAACGACCTGTTCACGCTGGGGACCCTGGCCAACCTGGTGCGCGAGCGCACCAACGGCAACTTCGCCTACTACAACGTTAATACGCACATCAATCCGACGAATGTTTGCGTCTACACCTGCGACTTCTGCGCGTTCCGGGCCGACCTGGGCGAGGACCGGGCCTATGTGATGGATCGCGACCAGATCGTGGAGCGGGCGCGTCAGGCCGAGGCGCGGGGCGCGACCGAGCTGCACATCGTCGGCGGCCTGCACCACAAGCTGCCGTTCGGCTATTACGTCGACGTGGTGCGCTGGATCAAGGAGACGGCGCCCGGGATCCACATCAAGGCGTACACGGCGGTCGAGATCGAGTTCTTCTCCAAGATCGCGCGGCGATCGGTCGAGGACGTGCTCCGGGAGCTGATCGAGGCCGGGCTGGGCAGCCTGCCCGGCGGCGGGGCCGAGATCTTCCACCCCGAGGTCCGCGAGCGGATCTGCGGCGCCAAGGCGTCCACCGAGAGCTGGCTGAACATCCACCGCACCGCCCACCGGCTGGGCCTGCATTCCAACGCCACGATGCTCTACGGGCACATCGACCGCCCCGAGCATCGGATCGACCACCTGGTCCGGCTCCGCGAGCTTCAGGACGAGACGGGCGGATTCCAGACCTTCATCCCCCTGGCCTTCCACCCGGACAACTCGCAGATGGCCCACCTGCCCAAGCCCTCGGGGATCATGGACCTCAAGGTCATGGCCCTCAGCCGGCTGATGCTCGACAACTTCCCGCACATCAAGGCCTACTGGGTCATGCTGGGCCTCAAGACGGCGCAGATCGCCCTGTCGTTCGGTGCCGACGACCTCGACGGCACGGTCGTCCACGAGAAGATCTACCACGAGGCCGGCGCCGAGACGCCCCAGGAAGTGACCGTCGCCGAGATCCGCCGCCTGATCACCGAGGCCGGCCGCGTTCCCGTCGAGCGCGACACGCTCTATCATCGGGTCGAGCGCGCCGGCGGATCCTGGACCACCCGCGAACACATCGACGTGCCGGGCTTGACCCTCGCCGGCGCGGCTCGAGGTTGAATCCGGCCTTCGCGGTCCACGACGAATTCCGGGCCGATCGAGGGCAGGAGGGCCCAGCAGGGTCCGCGCTCGGTCTTCGGCTTGACCGATTGGCCGCTGGGGTCTATCATCCGCCTGATTCCAGCGATCGGAGGGTCGAGCCGGCTTGCGCCTGGGGTGGATCGAATCGCCGGCCGGTTCGCTTTCCGGCTGCTGACCTTTCCCGCTCGGCTCAAGGAGGAGCTTCGCGATGCGCGACCACAACAAGGCGTTCTGCCGCCTCGTGGCCGAGACGATCGACTGCCCGGGTCCGGTCTTCGAGTTCGGCTCGTACCAGGTCGAGGGTCAAGAAGGGTACGCCAACCTCCGCGAGTTCTTCCCGGGGAAAGAGTACGTCGGCTGCGACATGCGGCCGGGTCCGGGTGTGGACCGCCTGGAGGATGTGACGGCGATCCGCCTGCCGGATGCCTCCGCCGGGACGGTGCTCTGCATCGAGACCTTCGAGCACGTCTTCGAGGTCCGGCGGGCGTTCGACGAGGTCGCGCGGATCCTCCGACCCGGCGGGGTCTTCGTCATCACCTCGCCGCTGAACTTCCGGATCCATGGCTACCCCGACGATTACTGGCGGATGACGCCCAACTGCCTCCGCCGCTTGCTCGAGCCCTACGCCGCGCGGCTGACCGGCTCCCAGGGTTATCACGCGTTTCCCCACACCGTGATGGGCTTGGCGATCAAGGCCCCGCTCCCCGGGGAGTCTCCCGCGCGGCTGGCGAAGCTGGTGGCGGCCTACTCCGAATGGGGGCGCCGGACCGCGGCGAGCCGGCCGGTCGCCGTCAAGCTCCGCCGGCTGATCGCGCAAACGTACCGATCCAAGGGGGAGCGGCGCCAGGTCGCGGACTACTATGCGACCCAGTTCGTCATCGATGTCGAGCACGACGCAGCGGCTGGACCAGGCCAGGATCAAGGATCCCCGATCCACACGGCAGCCTGATCGGCTCGCTCGGTTGCAAGGGGAAGCCCCGGCGAGTGCGAGCGGGGCTCTGAGGATCCATTTCATGGCGAAGACCGTCGATCGACTGCTGGTCCTGGGTTTGGACGGTGCCACCTGGAGCGTGCTGGACCCCATGCGGCAGCGGGGCCTGATGCCCCATCTCGACGCCTTCCTCGCGGGCGCGGCCGCGGGGACGCTGCGCTCGACCGTCCCCCCGGTGACCACCGCGGCCTGGACGACCATGATGACCGGCTGCGGGCCGGCGCGCCATGGGGTCTTCGACCACCGCTACTACGACGCGGCCGAAGGCCGGATGAAAGTCAACCACTCGGGTCGGATCCGCGTCCCGACCGTCTGGCACTTGCTCGCCGGCACGGGGAGGTCGATCGTCTGCCTCAACGTGCCGGGCTTGTATCCGCCCCTGAACGTGCGCGGGATCGTCGTCTCGGGGATGGACGCGCCCCACCTCGAGGCCGCGCTGGCCGCGGCACCCGAGTTCGCCGCGCGGCGGGAAGCCGAGGCGCCCGGTTATGGCCTGGGCTATTTCTGGAAGCGCGCCCCCCAGACCCTCGAGGAGCTGCGGACCAACGCCCGGCTCACCGCCGAGAGCTTCCTGGGCCGGGCCCAGGGAGGCTTGCTGGCCGACGCGATCGTCACCGACTGGTCCGTGCTCATGGTGCAGTTCCAGAACCTCGACCCGTTCCAGCATCGCGTCTGGCGCTATTTGAACGTCGACGCCACCGGCATCGACCACCCCGAGTGGAACGCGGCGGCGGGCGAGGTCATCCGCGGCCTGGACGAGGCGATCGGGCGGCTCTTCGAGCTGGCCCAGCGCCGCGGCGCCGCGGTGATGATCGTCAGCGATCACGGTTTCGGTCCCTGCCTGGGCCGCATCCAGGTCAACCGCATCCTGGTCGACGCCGGGGTGGCCCGGCTCCCGGGCTGGGCCGGTCGACTCTCCCGGCGGACCGTCCAGATGGGCGACCGGCTGCGGCTCTGGGGCCAGAAGCGCGACAACCCCACCGCACGGTCGGCCTCGTTCGACCAGTCGGTCGCGGCTCAGTACCGCTTCGATTGGAAGCGGACCCTGGCCTTCGCGCCTCACCAGGACACCGCGGCGATGATCTACGTCAACTGCGCCGCGCGGCACGGCGGCGTCAAGACGGCCGCACCGCGGATGTCCCCGCGGCAGATCGACGAGGCCCGCACGGCTGCGGCCCAGGCCCTGGCCGCGGCCCGGCACCCGGAGACGGCAACCCCCCTGTTCCCCCAGAACACCCCCACCGCCGAGACCTACCAGCTCGACCCGGAACGGGAAGGGTATCCCGACCTGATCGCCCTGCCCGACGAGCCCTACTGGGTCCGCACCAAATTGACCTCCAGTCGCGCCTGGGTCGAGCCCGACCCCAATCTGCCCGGCACCCACCGGCCCGAAGGGATCATCGCCTTGGCCGGCGCCGGGCTGACCCCGGGCCGCACCCTCCAGGCCAACCTGACCGATGCCACGCCCACGATTCTGGCCCTGCTGGGCCTGCCCGTGCCCGACCACATCGAGGGCCGGCCCATCGTCGAACCCGCCGCGCCCGGCGAGCGCAACGGCTTCACTCCGGCTCGCCATGACCCTGCCGAGGGACACCTCGAGCGACCGCACCGCCAGCCGTTCGACTACTCGCGGGAAGAGCAGGCGATCATCGAGCACCGTCTCGCCGAGCTGGGATACCTGGAATAGGCTGCCCGGCGTCCCACCTGGGCTTCGCTCCGCCGGCCCGTTGGGCCGGAGGAACCGACCCGGCCCGGATGCGGCCGGAATGGCCGCGGGAACCCAGTCCCCAGTGCAACCCGGGATCCGCTCGGTCTGTCCCTCCAACCGAACAAGCTGGCTACCCTGGACCCTCGGGTTAGTGGGAGGTCCCCTTTTTTAAATCACCCCGGGGAGTTGATTCAGGTCGACCCCTGTGCGAGAAAGCCGGCCCAGCTCGACCTTGCCCTGGACGCCCCCGCCGAGTGCTCCAGGCCGACGCGGTGGAGCGACCGGACGGCGGCGTGGCGCTGCCCTCTCGCAAGCTTCGGCGCGACCATCCCCGGGTCATCGGCCGTGCGCGGCGTGCCGTCGCGGTACCGCTCGGCCAGGTCGGCCCCCGGTCCGGTCGCTTGGTGACAAGGCTGCTCCGTTGAAGACGCGCGATGGGTGGTGGTCGGGTCTGTTCGACTCGGTGACCTTCGGCGGTTTCGTGGGCCTGACGAGCGTCTTGAGCATCGTCTTCCACGACGAATACGGCCTGACGGCGGTCCAGGCGGGCAACTTTGCCACGGTCCGGGCGGTTGCCGGCTCCCTCATCCGGCCCGTGGGGGGCTCTCTGCCCCATCGGTTCGGCGGGATCCGCCTCCTCTTGCGGCTGGACGTGGGTGTGGCGATCGTGATGGGGGCACGACCGGCCTGGTGGGCGCGGCCGGCGGGCTGGGCGGATTCCTGGTCCCCGGCTCGCTCGGCGGTCTCAAGGGGGTGACCGGGGGCTTCGCGGGCGGTTTTCTGATCGTGGCCCCGGCGAGCCTGAGCGTGGGCCGCGATCGACTCGCCGCGGGGCCGGCCTGGTGCACGAAGGCTCAACCGCTGATTCAGGTTCCGCGGCGCTGACCCGGCGCCGCGGCCGCGGCCGCCGGCGCCGAGACCGAGACTTTCTGGGGCCGAGCAGGCCCCGCGTCGGCGGGCACCTGTACGGTCGGCGCCGGCTCGCTCAGGTCCGGGTAGCCCGGTGCGAACGTCGGGGGGATCACCGTCATGAGCTGCCGCGCCGACCAGATCCCGTGCCGCTCGTTGCCGGGGAAGTAGACCAGCGTCTCGAAGGTCAGAGGCCGGTCCAGCATGTACTGCGAGGCGAACCGCAGCCCGTACATACACAGTGGGAACTCGGGGGCGCGCTCCATGTCGCCCAGACGAATGGGCTTGCACAGCTCGATCCCGGCGGCCTGGAAGGCCTTCTGGGTCATCTCGACGCAATAGAGGGCCCGGTCGTCCAGCGACAGCTCGTAGTCGAACGGCACCTGGTCCTGATAGACCTTGCGGCAGTAGGCCAGGACGCGCGGGATGGCACTGCGATACTCGGGACGGAGCCGCTTGACGCCGATCCAGCCGACGTTATCGAGGGCCCAGACGCAGAACGGCTGCCGCGCCACCCCGGTCCGAGTCGTGTCGTAGACCACCGGGCCGTCGCGCTCGATCGCGACGACACCGGTGTGGGAGAACGGGCTGTTGCTGCAATTGGCGAGGAAGCGGCTGATGGGGAAATAGCCATGGAGCAGCCGGGCATCGCCCCGGCGGAAGACAATGTCGCCGTCGCGCAACACCTGGCGTCCCCAGCGATCCCAGCGCGCCATGTGCGGGGTCATCACGATCGGCGGGATCCGGCCCTCCTGCCGCGCCTCGGTCGCCTCCGGCCCGTAGTAATTGCCCTGCCAGCCCGGAGGGACCAGCCGCTCGCTCATCTCGCGCTCCTCGGGTGCGTTGAGGTACAGCGCGAGTGCCCAGGCGAGGATTCGTATCATTGGATTCATTCCGTCTGCGCAGTTCATGGGGGTGAAAAGCGAAAGAGCCGATAACCCGAGCCGGCGCTTTCCCAGATCTGTCTATGGATCGGCCGCCGCGCGGGGGAGAATCAGGGCTCGGCTCGGTGAACAACCCAGGTTGGATGTCGGAGCCCCGACAACCGGACAAACTGCTGCTCGAGGCTCATCGAAGCGGATCTTTCGTCCATTATAACCCCCGCAACCCCGCAATGATGGAAAATCGGTGCCGGGCCGGCTGGCTGGCACGCCCGGTTTTTCCGATTCTGCCGTGGAATCACCGGCAGGTGGCAGCCGGGGGCGGCTGACCCGCGTTACGGTTTTGCCGGCGCGCGCGTCTTCTCGGCTTCCGAGCCCGGCACGGTCAACTCATCGATCACCTGGGTAACGCCGACCGTCTCCGCCGCCAGGTCCACAGCCTTGGCCTTGGCCGCCAGGGTGGGGACCGCACCCCGGAGCACCACGGCCCCGTTCTCGACCCGAATCGTCAGGGCGCTGGAATGGAGCGCCTTGTCCCAATGCAAGCGACCATACACACGCGCCACCATTCCCATGCCGTGGACGGACTCCCGCGTCCTGTGGAACTGCTCCCGGACCGTGTCCTCCGCTTTCTCCAATCCCTTCTTGATCTTCCGGCCGACCTCGTCGAGCTTCTCCCCGGCCTTCTCGGCGGCTCCTTCCTGTTGCGCACGTCCAATCCCGCCCCAGAAGGCCATGCCCAAGGCCAGCGACGTCAGTGCGGCAAGCGCCCAGGACCTCATCATGGCGTTGGCTCCTTGCTGATGCTGGCTGCCAGTGGTGATCTCGCGCCGCAGAACCGAACCGAGTCTACACACTTCTCATGCCGATTCCGAGACCCGTCGGTCGTCGACCGGGAGATCGGGGTGGTTTGGGCAAACCCTGCGGACCTCCTCTCCTTGGGAGCGGCGGTCCGACCCTGACGGGAGGGCGGTCCCGAGGTGGGCGGAAACCGGGTGGGAGGAGGCGCGTTGCGACCGGAACGTGGAGGAGAACCGGCAGGCGTGGTATAGTCTAACGGAGGCGGCCGGCCTGGCGACGTTCGGACCCGCCCGGCTCCTTTCGCTTGGATCGGGACTTGAGCTTCGGCGGCCTGGAATCGGTGGGTATCTCAGGCAGATTGTGCTTCACGAGAAGGTGTGGCGCCTTGGATCTTCTCCGCTCACTGAGCAGGGGCCTGGGCTTCCTGCTCGTGGTTCCCGCCCTCGCCTGGCCCGCGCCGCCGGCTCCGCCCTCCGAGCCGGCATCCGGTCCGGGGAGCGCGGTTCGTCCGATCGAGGGTTCCTCGCCCTTGTATTACGTGATCCTGGGCAGTCCGGCGGATTACAACGCGCTCTTGCAGAAGATCCGCCACCCGGACCTGGAAGTTCGGGAGGTGGGCCGGCTGGCGCCCGTGGGGGCTGAACGGGGCCCGGCCGGCGGCCGTGCGGCACCGCCGCCGATCGTCGAGTCGGTGCGGGTTCGGGGCCAGGTCGGGGAGGACCTGGCGTCTCTGCGCGTCGAGCTGGGAATCGTCACGATGTCGGACGATCCGGTCTGGGTGCCGATCCGCCTGGACGGCCAGCATCCCCTGGCTGCGCGGGAAGGCGAGCGGGAGCTGGACCTCCGGACGGCCGACCGGGCGCAGTGGCAGGTCGAGCTGGCCGGCCGCGGCCGGCACCGCGTCGTGGTCGAGCTGCGCGTTCCGGTCACGGCCCAGCCCGCGCGCAAGGCGTTGTCGCTGGCCATCCCGGAGGCCGCCACGACCTCCCTGGAGCTGGACTTCCCCCGCCACGAGTCGGACATCCTCGTGGGCACGAATGAGCTGTTCAGTCCCCGGGACCTCCCCGGCGGCCAGGGGACTCGGCTCAGTGCCCATCTCTGGCCGCGGTCGCGGCTGGACGTGAGCTGGAGCACCGCGGCCGGCGCGCCCGGGCAGGATCCCCCGCTGCTGACGGCCCAGGGCGAGATCGCCGTCGACATCGATCCCGAGCAGATGCGGACTCGCTCGTCCTGGGTCATCGGCTGTGTGCGGGGCATGACCCGAGCCCTGGAGGTCCGGGTCGACGACCAGGACGAGGTCACCGAAGTGCGCCTGGACGATCGGGGATCGGAGGCCGGCAGCGCGGGGCTGCGTGGGGCGGGCCGGCTGTTGATCCCACTGCGAGAGCCCCTGCGACCGGGTGCCGAGCACCGGCTGGTCCTGAAAACGCGGCGCTCGTTTCCCCAGGCGGCCATCCGGCGGGTGGCGCTGGGGGGGTTTCCCGTGCTCCACGCCCTGGAGCAGTCCGGCTTCATCGGCATCACCCAGGGCCCGAACCTGTGGATCAGCCCGGCCACCTCGCAGGGATTGCGGCAGATCGAGCCCAGTAAGCTGCCGTCGGAGCTCCGCGCCCGGCCCTCCACCAGCCTGGCCTTCGAGTTCCTGGATCAGCCCTTCCAGTTACACCTGGACGTGGCGGCCGCCCCGCCGGTGGTCCGCGCCCAATCCCGGAGCGTGCTCCGGATCGATCCCGACCGGGCCCATACCGAGACGACGCTGGAGCTCCAGTGGGTCGGAGGCCCGCTCTTCGTGGTCGAGCTGGTCCTCGGGCCGGGGCTCCAGCTGGTCGGCATCGGCCCCCCGGAGGCCGTCGAGGGCTCCACCGTGACCACCGAGTCGCCGCCGGGAGGTCGGGCCGATCCCGATCGGCCGGCGACCCGCCGGCTGCGGATCCGCCTGACCCAGGCGGCGCGCGACCAGAACAAGGTGACGCTCCGGCTGGAGGGCCAGCAGCGGATCCCGCGCGCCGGCCATGTCGAGCTCGGCCTGTTCGCGCTCGAGGAGCCAACCTCGGTTCGCGCGGCGTTCACCCTGGCCGGCGATCGCGGCCTGGCGCTGGAGCTCGACGACCCTTCGGGACAGATCACTCGCTCCAGCGAGGTCCCCGTCCCGGTGCGCAGTCCCTTGCTGGAACGGCTGGTCGGTCCCGCTCGTGCCGAGCCCGGCCCGGCTCCGCTGGAGCTGGTCAGCAGCGGTCATCCGCGCGCGCTGCCGATCCGGATCACGCGGCACGCGCGCTCGCTGGCGCGGGAGACCTTGCTCTCGGCTCAGGTCTCGCGGCGCTGGGTCGACCTGGTGCAACGGACGACCTTCAGCGTGCGGCACGGCATCCTGGACTCACTGGAGATCCGCGTGCCGGCGGCCATGGGCGATCGCTGGGAGCTGCTCGACCGGGTGATCCTCAACCGCGAGGAACTCCGTCAAGAACCCGACGGGGCCAAGCACTACCGCTTGTTCTTCGATCGGCCGGTGCTGGACCGGGCGACCGTCCGGTTCCGAAGTCGCGTGCCGATCGCCCCGGATCTGGATCCGGCCGTTCCCCGCAACGTCGAGGTCCCCGAGATCTCCTTCCCGGAAGTGCCCGGGGGGCCGACCCGGGTGGAGTTGGCGATCGGACCGGAGATCGTCTTCCGGGGTCATGGTCCGGGCTGGGTCCCCAGTCCGGACGAGTCCCAGTGGGAGCGCGCCGGCGCGGCCGCCGGCCTGGCCTTCCACCAGGATCCGAACCGCCAGGGCCGCCCGTTCGTCTTCCAGGCCCTGGCGCTGGAAGCCGTCGCGCTGCCGTCCCTGGTCGTGCCCCGGCTCCTGATCAAGACGGTCCAGGGCGAGGAGACCATCCGGAGTCGAGCCCTTTACTGGGTCGAGACCCACGGGCGGCTGTTCGCGTTCGCGCTGCCTCCCAGCGCCCGCTGGCTCGCCGCGCGCGTCGACGGCCGCGTCGCCGAGCAGGTGGACTTCGATCCGATCCGCGCGAGCTATTCGCTGCGCCTCCCCGCCGATGCCGGGTCCAAGCCCGTGCTGGTCGAGCTGGAATACCAGTTCAGCGGCTCGGACGCCGGCCCGGCCTGGCAAGCCCCACGACTGCTGGACGGAGGGATCGTGCTGGAGACGCTCTGGGAGGTGCGTCTTCCCTTCGAGATGACTCTCGTCGGCGTGCCGCGGGGCTGGGCGGATGAGAATGAATGGTACTGGGACGGCAACCTCTGGAAGCGCCGCCCCGGCAAGCACGGGGCCGCCCTGACCCACTGGCTGCTGGGGACCTCGGCCCCCAACATGCTGCCCGGCGATCTCGACGATCCCAGCCCGGACGACGCGCACCACTTCCTGTTCAGCCGGACCGGTCCACCCGCGGCCCTGGCCGTCTGGATCATCCCCCGCGCCTGGGCCGTCGTCACCTGCTCGGGAACCGCCTTGATCGTCGGGTTCTGTACGATCTTCTCCCGCATTCGATTCCGGACCGTCTGGGCCGTCCTGGCCGGCCTCGCCCTGCTGACGGCCGCCCTCGTCCAGCCCAGCGCGGCGTTCCTGGCCGCGCAGTCGGCGTTCATCGGGGTCATCTTGACCCTCCTGGGTCTGGTGATCCAGCGCCTGCACGATCGGATGAAGTCCCCCATCCGTCCGGGACGGGAGCCGGGCGCGCCCGCGCCCCAGACGGTGAGCGATTCGTCGCTGAATCGCTCGGAGGCCGTTGGGTCGGACGACTCGACGGCGATCCGGGTTCGCGTTCCCTCGACGATCGACTTCGTCCCCGCACCGGTCGTCGGGCCCGCGCTGCCGGAAGACGCGCCGAGCTCGATCCTCGGGCGGGACTGAGGGTCGGTTCCCTCAGCCCGGTCTGAGTTTACGGCTCAGTTCCTTGCGGCCACCCTGATGGACGACGAGCGCGACGACATCCCGATTGCGGATCGTGAAGATCTTGAGCGTTGCGGAGAAAACTTCAGTTCGTTCGATCCGATCGGGGGACAGAGCCCCCTCCTCCAGGCTGTTTTTCGAGGAGCCGGCTCCGTCCGGCGATCCCAGGCACCGTGCCCGGGCTTAACGAAGTAGTCAGCTCCGACCCCAACCGCCCGCGCCTGACCCCAGCCGCCCGCTGGCGACGCTCCGGAACCAGCGCCACCGGGAACCGGGCAATCGGATCGCCGCCTTCGGTCGA
>JAJPJC010000157.1 GCA_021324445.1 Isosphaeraceae bacterium | reverse complement strand
TGGCGATCTCCGACCGGCTCAAGGTGGACGAAGAGGCCCTGGGCGACCTCCAGGGCCCGATCCTCCGGTTCAAGGAGATCCCCAACGCCTCCGAGCTGGCGGCCCTCCTGGAAACGTTCCTCGGACCAGCCGAGGTGGATCAACCGCTGTTCCGCTGAGCCCCGGTCCTTCCCGGCCCTCTCGCCGAGCGGTACAATCAGCATGGCTCGCTATCCCTTCGTCGGAGGATCGCACCATGCAACCGCGCGAGTTGACGGAAGTCGAGCAGCGGAGGATCGACGACTTCCAGTGGGCGGAGAATTCCCCAGAGGTCCAACAAAACCCGGAACATTTTGGAAAGCTGGTGGTCGTCTACGACAAGCGGGTCCTGGCTGTGGGTCGAGACCGTCCTGCCATCGTGGCGCAGGCCGCTCAGCGAGCCGGCGTTCCGGGCGAGGAACTGGTCGTGGTCCTCGTACCCGATCCCAACATGTGGGAGATTCCGCACTGATGCCGTTTCGGCATTCTGGACGATCATGTCATCACCTTCCACCCCAGCCACCAGCTCTGTCACGTGGTCGATCGTGTCGACCTCGATCGGCGGTGTTACCTCCCCGATAGCTCGGCTGAAGGTCCCCCTCTATTTGGGAGCGCCCCCGCTGCATCCGCCAGGTCCACGGGACTTGTGCTGGCTGGATACCGGCGCTCCCCTTTCGGTCGTTCCCTTTCACGTCCATCATCAGCGTCTCACCTGGCAACCGGTGCCGGGTATCAAGACGACCTGGGCTGGACAGGCGTGCGACTTGGGCCGGATCGATGTCTGGTTGGCAACCGCCCAACCTCCGAGTGTGCGAGGCCCTTTCTCTCTGCTCGCAAAGTTCCCTCGAAGCGACCCACCCGGCAACCTCATTCCGGTCCTCCTCGGCCTCGAGTTCTTCCTGGCGCACCAGGCGGAATTCCAACTGCTCCTCCCACCCCGGGAGAGCAGCATCCTGCTTCTTTGAGCCATCGTTTCTTCATCGAGAGGCAAAGCGATGTCACATCGAGCGAAAACGGTGTCACTCCTGGCCGCGGCCGCGACCGCCCTGGCCGCGGCGGTCGGTGCGGGCGACCCGCCCGGCGGCGCCCCGGCGGCGACCGGGGCGATCACCGGCCGCGTGGTCGATCTGAAGGGCCGGCCGATCGCCGGGGCCGAGGTCTGGGGATTGGCCTTCCGTGACAAGGTCGGGGCCACGCGCGCCGACGCCGACGGGCGGTTCCGGCTCGCGCCGCTCAAGGAGGACAAGGCCGTCACCGTCTGGGCCGACGCGCCGAGCTTGGCGCGCCAGCGGCACGAGGGGGTCCACGTCTTCGCCGGTCGGGATCACGACATCGGCCAGCTCGTCCTCCTGCCCGGCACCCGCATCCGCGGCCGCGCCGTCGATGCCCAGGGCCGGCCGATCGCGGGCGTCCAGATCATGGTGAAGGACTTTCGCCACACCCTCGGCCATACGATCAGCTCGAACCAGACCGAATGGACGCTCGCCGGTGACGCCGAAGGCCACTTCACCACAACCCCCTTGCCTGTCGGGCGGGTCGAGTTCGTCTTCGCCGCACCGGGCAAGGTCCGGCCTTTTGTCATGCGCGATGCGGAGCCCGGGACCACTGAAGCGGACCTCGGCGACATCACGCTCGCCGACGAGGTGCCGATCCGCGGCGTCGTGGTCGACCAGGACGGCCAGGCTGCCCCCGGGGTCGAGGTCATCGCCGATTACGACTACGAGGGCGCCGTGAAGACCGGCAAGGATGGCCGCTTCACCGTCCATGGCGCCGGCCGGGACGCGAAGCAACTCAGGCTCCAGTCCAACGACTACTTCGCCCCCAAGCCGGTCGACCTCGGTCCCGACCGGACCGGCCTCAAGCTGACCGTCACCAAGGCGTACCAGATCCACGGGACGGCTCTCGACGCCGAGACCGGCAAGCCCGTGCCGATCGATACAGTCCGGCTCTGTCGCGTGGAGCGCAATCCCGACGGATCCTATGCCCTCGTCGGGTGACTGAGCGAATTCCACCAGACCGAGCCCGGGCGGTTCGGCATCACCTACGAAGGCAAGGCCGACGAGTACCACATCACCGTTACGGCCGACGGCTATCTCGAAGGCGAAGTGTTCCTCGGCAAGATCGCCGCGAAGCAGAACCTGTCGGGGATCGTCGTCAAGCTGGCCCGCGAGACGGGCGAGAAGGCGAAGGAGGAGACGACCCGCGTGACCGGCGTCGTCACCCGCGACGGCAAGCCGGTGGCCGGCGGCGGCCGCGTGGGCGGCTGGCAGAAGCGCCCTAAGGAGATGAACCGGGTCAATGCCGCGATCGAGCGTGGCCGAACCATCCCGATGGATGGCTTCGAGTTCGCCTGGTCGCGCGTCGGGCCCGATGGAACTTACGCGCTGGAGCGCCTCAAGGCCGGACCTTGGTTCGGGCCCTGGTACTTCGTGTACGAGGAGCCCGGCCGGGCGCCGACCGTCGTCGGACCGGTCACGATCACCAGCAAGGATCGCTCGTTGAAAGTCGATATACCCTTAGATGAGGGCGGCGCGATCGAGGGCCGCGTCACGAACGTGCCGGCCGCGATGGCGGGCCAGGTCTGGGTCATCGCGTTCGATGCCGGCGTGATCCGGCGCGAGAGCCTGGTGGCCGCTGACAACACCTTCCGCCTGGAGAACCTGCCCCCCGGCCGCTACGGCCTGAAGGCCGGCCATGATGCCTACGTCGACCCGCACGTTCCGCGCTGGAAAGCCGGCGAGAAGCCCGACCCCGCCATGTGGCAGAAGTCGGCCGAGCCCTGGCAAGGGGCCGTCACCGTCACCGTCGAGCCCGGCCGGACGGCGCGCGGGGTCATCCTCGACTACCGCCCGCCGGGCCCGATCGTCGACAAGGAGCCCTCGCCCCCACCGAAGCCGGCGCGCTGAGATCCGGTCGGGATCGTCGCCTGGCACGCGGTTCGCATGAAGGAGTCCCCTTCGAGGCCAAGACCGATGAGGACTCGATCCAGGATCCTGCGATGGCTGGGGCTTGGGCTGGTGATCGCGCTCGCCCTGGTCTTCGTCCTGGGAACCTGGGTCGTCCCTGCGGTCATCGTGGCGGAGATTCGCCAGCACCACACGGGCTACGTTACGATTACGGGCTGGTGGATCCATTGGTCTTCGGCCGGTGTGACCGGCCTGACCCTTCATGAAACAGACTCGCCGGGCTCACCGGTCTGGGCGACGGCCGAGCGGGTCACGACCGACCTCTCGCTGAGGAGTCTGCTCCGCGGCCGGTTCGCCCCACGACGGCTGATCTTCGATCATCCTTCGGTCAGCTACCGGCTCGATGCCACGGGTCAGCCGCTGACGACCATTCCCCTGCAACACGCTGGGGGTGGGCCCATCCCCGAGTTGATCGTCCGGGACGGTCAACTCGCGATGCGGCAGGCGGACCGGCCCGAGATGCTCATCTCTCATCTGAAGGCGCGCATGGTCTCCGAGCCCGACGGGCCGCGGTTCGAGGCCCAGGCGGACGATCCCCGTTGGGGCAATCCGCAGATTGCCGGGCAGTTCAGCGCCGATTTTTCGTCGGTGGCCCTCCGGCTGGCGGCCGAACGACTCGTGGCCGATCCCGACACATGGGCCCGCATCCCGTTCGTGGACCGGAGCGTCTGGAAGCATTTCCAGCCCCATGGCCCGCTCGGGGTCGTCGTGGACTTCGCACAGAAGCTCGACCCGCCGGGTCCCAGCGAGGTCAAGACGGTCGTAACTTAT
>JAJPJC010000330.1 GCA_021324445.1 Isosphaeraceae bacterium | reverse complement strand
TCCTGAGCTTGCACCGGCCGGAGCAGTATTGCAGCCTGGATGAGGGGATCTACGGGCACATCACCCGGCGCAACCTGGCGGTGCTGGCGGCGGAGCGGGGCGACCGCGCCGCGGCGGCGCGGCTGTGGCGCGACGTGCTGGCCGAATGCCCCGGCGACCGCGAGGCCCTCACCCACCTGGAGCGCCTCTCTGCCGACCAGCGGCCCGAAGGCACCGGCACCGCCTGAAGCTCGAACGAACGACGCGATCGGTGTCCAACCCTCGCCTCATCGGATCGCACCTTCAGGACGTGCCATTCTCCTCCGACTCCTCTTGAGCACCACGCGCCGGCAGCGCCGTCGCTACCCCATCCGGTCGTCCTTCCCCCGATCTGATCCATCGTTCCTGCAGAGCCTGGCCATCTTCTGACGAGGAGGTCGAAGAGTCCTTACCGGCCGGCCTCGGGTCTCATCGACGGCCCGACCGGGGAGATGACATCGGCCTACCGTCTGGGCCGGCAGCCGAGCATCGCCGGCCGGCCGGAGCCTGCGCGGCTCGGTTCCAGGCTTTCGGACCGCTGGATCACTTCAGGAAAGCCGTGTACAATCCGTCGGAGAGGAGGGCGACGCCGATGAGCTCACAGGCCACGGTTCATTCGATCGATGCTCTGAAAGACCTTCGCACGGCGATGGCGTTGTACGGCGACGATACGATGGCGGCCCTGGGGGCCATCGAGGCGGAGGTGCGTCGCACCGTGCGCTGGCTCCAGGAGGAGCGGCCGTACTACTGGCAGGAGCAGATCAAGCGGCGTCGCGAGCAGGTCTCGATGGCCAAGTCCGAGGTCTTCCGCCGTCAACTGCAAAAGCGGCCGGATTATACGCCGCCGATGAGCGAGCAGATGGAGAACCTCCGCCGGGCCGAGGCCAGTCTCCAGGACGCCGAGAAGCGCCTGGCGATGGTCCGCAAGTGGCAGCCGGCCCTTCAGCATGCGGTCCTGGAATACCACGCGAGCGTTCAGCGGCTCAAGGACCTGGCGGCCACGGATGTGCCCAGCGCGGTCAACCTGCTCACCCGGCTGATCGACGCTCTGGAGGCGTATCTCCGCGTGCAGCCGCCCTCCGGCGCGGGGATCGAGCCGGCGGTGAGCCGGGCCGGCCCCGAGCTGGAGGCCATCGCCACCCGGATCCTCGACGAGCCGGTCGCCGTGGCCGAGCCGCCGCGGCCCGCGGCCGACTCGAACTCGACCGGCGCCGAGCCGGCGGACCTCGCCGCGCCACCTGGTCCCGTCGAGGCGGCCGAAGCGCCGGCCTCCGCCGTGCCATCGGAGGGGGGCCCGCGGCCCGGTTGAACGATGGTGCCGAAGCCGGCACCGGTTCCAAACCCGGAACACCCTCGGAGGGAGGACAGATGCCCAACGCCAAGGTCCTTGCCGGCGCGACTCGCCTGGACCAGTGCGCCCGTGCCTTGCGTGACCATTGGCTGGTGACCGAGGCGACCTGGAGCGACGTGGTGCGCCAGCGCTTCCACGAGCGGCACCTCGCCCCCCTGGAGTCGGCGGTCGACTCCGCCCTCAATGGGATCAAGGCCATCGCCGAGGTCCTGGACCAGGTCCGCCGCGACTGTTCGGATCGGAGCGAATCGCTGTGAGCAGCACCACGTCCGTGCGTACGATCTCCCCCATCGCCGAGTACAGCCCCACGCCAATAACTTCCTCGGAGCCGGAGGTCCTGCGCCGCCAGCGCGCGGGCCTGCGGGAGGTGCTCCGGCTGGTGGCCGAGCGCGCCGAGGCGGAGGCCCACGTGGAGGGGACGCGCGCCTCCAGCGATGCCAAGGCGGATGCCGGCTACCAGGAGGCCCGCCGGGACCGCCAGGAGAAGATGGAACGGCTCGAGCGCGAGGCGCGGGCCGCCGACGAGCAGCGCCGCCGGTCGATCATCGACGCGGCCCTCGCGGGCGAGGCCCGCGCCAAGAGCGAGTTCGCCGCCGCCAGCCGGCGGATCGCCGCCGAGTTCGACACCCTCCGCCAGTCGGCTCGCAACGAGGCCGCCCGCGGCAACAGCGAGGCCGGCTCCAACTTCGAGAAGGGCCAGAAAAAGGCCGCCAAGGATCATGCGGAGGCCGTCCGGCCGCTCGACGACCTGACTCGACTGGCCGACTCGATCCGCCACCGCCTGGCCGCGGTCGCCGCCGATTACGCCAAGCTGGGCCTCAAGCCCGAGCCCCCCCCACCCGCCGAGGAGACCTACTCCAAGTTCGCTGATCCGGTCGATGAGCTCTTCACCCGCCTCAGCCGCATGGAGCGACCCCTCGAGCTCCTGGAAGGACTGATCATCCCCAAGACGATGAAGGGAGCGCGCGAAGTCTGGGTCTTCATCTTCGTCTTCCTGCTGATGGGTACGCTGGTCGCCATGACCGGCGCCGGCCCCGCGGCCCTGGGCGGCGCCCTGGCCGGCGGCGCCGCGCTCGGGGTCTTGCTCCGCATGGGACTGGTCCAGCTCTCCCGGAACCAGCTCCAGCACTATTACCTGCCCCTCATGCAGGCGCTCGCCGACGCCGACGGCCTGGCCGCCTACCACCGCGGGGTCCTCCACGATCGCTTCCAGGAGGAGCGCCGGCGGCTGGCGGCGCGCCGGGAGGAGGAGGTCAAGCAGGTCGAGGCCAACCACAAGAAGGCGATCGCCGACGGCGAGGCCAAGCGGGACGAGCGGCTCCGCCAGATCAACGAGGTCTACGCCACGCGGATGGTCGAGGTCCAGACGACCCAGCAGCGCGACCTGCGCGACGCGATCGAGGCCCACGACCGCCGGATGGCTGAGCTCCAGGCCCTGTCGCGCGAGCGACTCGAGAAGCTCGACTCGAAGTACCGGACCTTCAAGGAGGAGATCCGGACTCGCTACGAGTCCTCCTGGAGCGCGATGGCCCGTGCGTGGCGGGACGGGATGACCCACGCCGCGGCCGAGCTCGATGCCGTTGCCCAGGAAGTCGCCGGCTACTGCCCGACCTGGGACGACCCGTCCTGGCCGTCGCGGGCACTCCCCCGGGTCATCCCGCCCGTGATCCGGTTCGGCGAGATCCCGCTGGACCTGGCGGCGCTGGAGCAGGGCGTCTCAGGTGATCCGCGATTGATGGAGGGGATCCCCACGCAGTTCCGCCTCCCCGCCCTCCGCCCGTTCCCGAGTGGAACTAACCTCCTGATCGAGACCCCGCCCGACGGACGTGCGGCGGCCCTGAACGTGCTCCAGGCGTCGATGTTCCGCCTGCTGACCAGCCTGCCGCCAGGACAGGTCCGGTTCACCATCATCGATCCCATCGGGATCGGCCGCAATTTCGGCGCGTTCATGCACCTGGCTGACTTCGACGGGGCCCTGGTGAACAACCAGGTCTGGACCGACCCGCGGCAGATCGAGGAGCGGCTGGCCGAGCTGGCGGTCCACATGGAGATGGTGACCCAGAAGTACCTGCGCAACGAGTACGCCACGCTCGAGGAATACAACGCGGTGGCCGAAGAGGTCGCCGAGCCGTACCGGGTGCTGGTCATCGCCGACTTCCCCACCCGGTTTGACGAGAACTCGGCCGCCCGGTTGGCCGCGATTGCCGCCGGGGGCGTCCCCTGCGGCGTGCTCACCTTGATCGCCGTCGACCTGTCCAAGGACCTGCCCTCCGGCTTCGGGCTCGACGAGCTGCGGCCGTATTGCGATCGCTTGACCTGGGATGGCGCCCGCCTGGTCTGGGAGGAGCCCGACTTCGGCAGGTTCCCCCTGGCGCTGGACGCGCCGCCGGCCGCCGAATTCGCCACGCGGCAGATCCAGAAGGTCGGCGCGGCGGCGCGGGATGCCAAGCGCGTCGAGGTCCCGTTCGAGTTCATCGCCCCACCGGCCGGCGGCTGCTGGACCCGCGACAGCCGCGCCGGGATCGATGTGCCCCTGGGGAAGTCGGGCGCGACCAAGCGGCAGCACCTGGCGCTGGGCCAGGGTACCTCGCAGCATGTCCTGGTCGCGGGCCGCACCGGCTCGGGCAAGTCGACCTTGATGCACGCCCTGATCACCAACCTCGCCCTCAACTACAATCCCGATGAGATCGACCTGTACTTGATCGATTTCAAGAAGGGCGTCGAGTTCAAGGTCTACGCGACCTACGAATTGCCGCACGCCAGCGTCGTGGCGATCGAGAGCGAGCGCGAGTTCGGCCTGAGCGTGTTGCAACGGCTCGATGCCGAGCTCCGCCTGCGAGCGGATCGGTTCCGCGAGGCCGGCGTGCAGGACGTCAACGGCTACCGGGACACCCCCGGTACGCCCCCGTTGCCGCGAATCCTCCTGATCGTGGATGAATTCCAGGAGTTCTTCGTCGAGGAGGACAAGCTGGCCCAGGAGGCCGCGCTGTGGCTCGACCGGCTGGTCCGGCAGGGCCGGGCGTTCGGCATCCACGTCCTGCTCGGCTCGCAGAGCCTCGGCGGCGCCTTCAGCCTGGCCCGCAGCACGCTGGGCCAGATGGCCGTGCGGATCGCGCTCCAGTGCAGCGACACCGACGCGCACCTGATCCTGAGCGAGACCAACGTCGCGCCCAAGATGCTCTCGCGCCCCGGCGAGGCGATCTACAACGACGCCAACGGTGCCCCCGAGGGCAACCACTTCTTCCAGGTCGTGTGGCTCTCGGAGGAGCGTCGGGAGGCGTACCTGAAGCAGCTCCAGGCCCTCGCCCGGGAGCGCCGGCCGGTGCTGGCGCGCACCCCGATCGTCTTCGAGGGGGACGCCCCGGCCGACCTCGCCCGCAACCCGATGCTCCGCGAGCGGATCGAGGCCCCGGCCTGGCCGCCCTCGCCCCGCTCGGTCCCGGCCTGGCTCGGCGACGCGATCGCGATCAAGGATCCCACGGCAGCCCTGTTCCGCCGCCTGGCGGCGAACCAACTTCTGATCGTCGGCCAGGACGACGAGGCGGCGCTGGGGATCGCCATCTCCATCCTGGTGAGCCTGGCGGCCCAGTTCGCGCCGGCCGAATCCGCCACGGTCCGCTCAGGTGCTCGGTTCTTCATCCTCGACGGCAACCCGGAGGATCATCCCCACGCGGGCCTGCTCGCCCGCGTCGCGGCCAGCCTGCCGCATGGGGTGGACGTCGGCGCCTGGCGCGACACGGGCCGGATCCTGGCCGAGCTGGCCGGCGACGTGCAGCGCCGCCAGCAGGCCGGCGGCGGCGACGGCCCGGAGCTGTTCCTTTTCATCCATGACCTGCCCCGGTTCCGCGACCTCCGCCGCGAGGACGAATTCAGCTTCTCCCGCCGCGAGGAAGCCAGCCCGGCCGACCACCTCGACGCGATCCTTCGCGAGGGCCCCGCCCTGGGCGTGCACCTGATCGCCTGGTGCGACACGGTGAACAACCTGAACCGCTACTTCACCCACCAGCTCTTGCGCGAGTTCGAGATGCGGGTCCTCTTCCAGATGAGTCCAGCAGATTCCGGCCACATGCTCGACCTCCCGATCGCCAGCAAGCTCGGACCCAACCGCGGCTTGCTCCACAGCGAGGAGCAGAACCGGCTGGAGAAGTTCCGCCCCTACGGCATCCCCTCCGACGATTGGCTCCGCTGGGCCGGCGAGCAGCTCAGCAGGCGGCCCAGGCCATCGGGCGGAGCCGTGTAACCCGTCCGCTCCGCGGGCTTTGCGGATGGCCTCTCGCTTGTGGACGACACCGCCCCGCTTTGCACTGGCCGGACACGGCGCCCCTGCGATTCGTATCCTAGACTCTAGTTGTTGGAGACTGGCCGCGACCGCATCCTGCTCGACGGCTTTTTCGGCCTGCGCGAGGTCGCCGCCCCTCTCCTCAGCCGGGAGTTCGAGCGTGACCCAGATGGGAAGCTTCCCCCGAACGAGGAAGCGCGCGGAGCGAACCGGTTCCCGGAGAGCTGTGCTGATCGGGCTGGTGGTTTGGGGATTGACCCTGGTCGGGGGTTTGCTCGCCTTGAACCTCCATGAAGCCACGCCCGGCCTTGCGGGCCGTGGAGTGGCGCAATGGCCCGGCGACAGCCGGCTCGTGCCGGCGAAGCCGCGAGCCACCCTGATCATGGCCGCCCATCCGCGCTGCCCCTGCACGCGGGCCAGCGTGTCCGAGCTCGCCCAGGTCTTGAGCCGTTGCGCGGGGCTCGTCGAGGTCTACGTTCTCGTCTTCACCCCCGGGGGACCCGAGCCGAGCTGGAGGCCACCCGATTTCCTGAGTCGTCTGGGGACCCTTCCCGGAGTTCACCTGCTCGACGATCCAGGGGGCATCGAGGCGGCCCGCTTTGGCGCCGCAACCTCCGGCCACGTGGCGCTCTATGGTCCGGACGGACGACTGCGCTTCCATGGAGGGATCACCGGAGCGCGCGGCCACGAAGGGAACAACGGCGGCCGGCGGGCCGTCCTCGGCGCGATCGCGAACAGCTCGACCTGCTCGCCCCAGCAGAGCCTCGTCTTCGGTTGTCCGCTCTTCTCGGCTCCTTCCCCTTCCGCTGGACGTGTCTCACGAGGGAGCGACTGAGTTTGCGCGCGAGCTGGCCGAGTCGGTTCTGGAGTCGGCCCCCCGCGGCTTGAGCGGCATCGAAGTCGCCTTGAAAGCCGGCCATGGGCGGAAGCCGGCCTCCGAAGCTGATGGACTCAAGGGGATCAGCCGGACGATCGGGGCCACCGACCTGGCCGGGGCCTGGCAGGTGCTGGAGGATCCAGCCAATCAGGGAGACCTCCAGAATGCCGCGGCCACAGCCGCGCGGCGGGACGCGGGGTGGGAGCAGGTGCGGACCATCCTGGAACACTTCTCAAGTTGTCAGGTTGCCACATGAAGATCCTCATCGCCGAAGACCAGCCGACCGCGGCCCTGTTCCTGCGCCGCAATCTGGAAAAGATGGGCCATGAGGTCGCCATCGCGCCCGACGGCGAAACGGCCTGGCAGATGATCCGTCACGGCGAGGCTTCCGTACTGATCTCGGACTGGATGATGCCCAACCTCGACGGCCTGGAGCTCTGTCAACGGTTGCGAACCACCGGATGCGACCGCTACATCTACATCATCCTCCTGACCTCGCTCGACCGGCGAGAAGACCGGCTCCAGGGGCTGCGCGCCGGCGCCGACGACTTCCTGACCAAGCCGCCCGACCAGGATGAGCTGGCCCTCCGCCTGGAGATCGCTGAGCGCATCCTGGCCGTCCACGACCAGTTGGCTCAGTACAATCTGCGCTTGGCCGAGCTGGCCACGACCGACGAGCTGACCGGGGTGAAAAACCGCCGTCGATTCCGCGAGGATTTGGACCTGCTCTTCTCCCAGGCCGTGCGCCACAACTTGCCGCTTTCGCTCATCCTGCTGGACATCGACCATTTCAAGCAGTACAACGACACCTTCGGTCACCCGGCCGGAGATCAGGTCCTCCAAGGGATCGGCGCGACGTTACGAGCCGCCGTCCGACGTCACGACGTGGTGGCTCGCTACGGCGGTGAGGAGTTCGTTGTGCTGCTACCGGCGACCGACGCCGGCGACGCCGCGGAACTCGCCGAACGACTGAGGTCGACGATCGCGGGCCGGCCTTGGCCGCACCGCACCGTGACCGCCAGCTTCGGCGTCGCCACGACCGACTCGGACATCGCGAGCGCGGCCGCACTGGTCGACAATGCCGACCGAGCCCTGTACCAAGCCAAGCAGACCGGCCGGGATCGGATCATTCACTTCTCATTCGCCGTTGGGTTCTCGAGTCGTCACAGTCTTGGTCGATGAGGCGGTCACGACCAGCGGCGGCGGCCCTGGACTTGTTGGCTGGAGGACCGACCATTGTACAATCGGTCACCAACCGAAACACCGGCGGGATCGCAGGGGAGTGCGATTCTGTTCACGAGACGATCCCGAGCGGCGCGAGATTAGGATTCGTCTCGGCCTCTGGACCCTCCGGGACGAAGCAATCGTGCGCCCCGAACAAGACTCTCGTGGTCTCACGAGCGAGGAACCAATTAGGATGGAGCTTGGTTGCAGCCGATAATAGGAATTGGGGTGGTCTTCGCGGATCAGCACGCGGGGTAAAGAGAAGGGATTGGCGTCGCCCTTGAGGTGTTGAGGATTCGGATGCCAGGACCGAGGAGAGGACCGATGGGGCGATCCAGTGAGTTCGTACCGGGGGATCGAGCCCGACCGATCGCACGGGATCGAGCCGGGGCGCGACCAGGCCGATCGCGCCGCCTGGAGTTCGAGGGCCTGGAGTCCAGACGATTGCTGACCGTGGGGATCCGGGAGTTCCCGATTCCCACGCTCAATAGCAATCCGTTCTGGATCACCTCCGGCCCCGGGACTGTACTTTCTTTCACCGCGGTCGGCACCAACCAGATTGGGGAGTACAACCCGGCCACCCACGGTTTCACCGCCTTCACGCTCCCTGGGTTGAGCCTGGGTTCCCAAAGCTATCTCACGACCGGGACCAACGGCAATCTCTACCTCACCTCGTCCAGTTTGAATGCCATCGTGCAATTCAATCCGACGAGCTTTGTCACCCAGGACTTCCCGATCCCGACGGCCAGCCTCGGGCCCAGCTACATCACCACCGGTTCGAACGGCGACCTCTACTTCACCGCCACCGGCGCCAACGTGATCGAGCAGCTCAACCCGACCACCCATGTCTTCACGACCTTCTTTATCCCGACGGCCAACGCCGGCGCCACCGGCATCACGGCGGGCCCCGGCGGCAATTTATGGTTCATCGAGACCACCGCCAACAAGATCGGGGAGCTCAACCCGACCACGCACGTCATCACGGAATTGCCCATTCCGATCGTGAACTCGGGCGCCACCTACATCACGACCGGCTCCGACGGCAACCTCTATTTCACCGCCCCCACGGCCAACGACCTCATCCAATTCGATCCGACGACCCGGGCCTTCAGGGCCTTCCCGATCCCGTCGGTCAAGAGCGACGCCGGCGCCCTCACCACCGGTTCCGACGGCAATATCTACTTCACCGAACCCGGCTCGAACCAGATCGGGCAGTTCAACCCGAGTACGCATCACTTCGCAACCTTCGTTATCCCGACGGCCAGTAGCGGTGTGTCTGGCATCACGACGGGCCCCGACGGCAACATCTACTTCGCCGAATCCGCCGCCAACAAGATCGGGGAGCTCGTGCTCACGACGGGGACGGCGACGACGACGCAGCTCACCGTGACCCCAAGTCCGGCGGTCGTCGGCCAGGTCGTGACCCTGACCGCGACGGTCCGAGCGACCACCGGCATCCCGACCGGCACCGTCACCTTCCTCATCAACGGCACGGCCCAGCCGGCCGTGAAGCTCGTCGAACGCCACGGTGTGGCCCAGGCGACCGTGTCGACGAAACTGCCCGATACGACCTATCTGATCACGGCCGTGTACAAGGCCCATGCGACCTTTGCCGGCAGCGTCTCCAATGCCGCCTCGCTGGTCGTTGCCCCGGCCCCGGGCGACGGACCGACGGTCCTCAACCTCGTCCGGCTGGGGTACCATGCCGAACGCACAACCTTGATCCTCACCTTCGACAAGCCGCTCGACCCGGCCAGCGCCGAGGACCTGGCCAACTATAAGATCGCCCAGATCCACGGTCGCTCCGTGCGCATCGCCTCGGTCGTTTACGACCCGACGGCCCTCACCGTGACCATCTCCCCGAGGCAGCGTCTGAACGTCCACCTGTCCTACCGCTTGACCGTCGTGGGTACGCCCCCGACCGGAGTGAGCGACACCAGCGGCCTCTTGCTGGACGGGGCCCTCACCGGCCATCCCGGCAGCAATTACGTGGCGACCGTGACGTTCCGGAACCTACGCATTCCCGGCCTGGGGGACGCGCGCCCGGCCGTGTCCGGGCCCGGCCACCTCTGATTCCCGCATCGACAGGTGAGCCTGGCTGGAGCCGCGCGACCAAACCGCGGCCAAACGCCGATCCCCGATTCAACGGTTACACTTCAGCGGGCGGCAGATCGAATCGCGGGACAGGACCACGACGACCTTCATCCCTGCCCCAGCCCACATTCCAAAGATCCCCGTACGAGCAAACCCAAGGGAGCAAGTCCATGAGGTCTGTCTGGCTGGTCAGACCAGCGTACATGCTGGCCCTCCTGATTGCTGTCGCGCTCGCGCCGGCCACGGCCACGGCCGGAGAGCCTACACCCTACGGCTGGCCGAACCACCCGTGGGACAATTCGGCCGTCCCGATTCAGGCCGTGTACCCGTTCCCCGGGGGCATCGCCAATCTGCCCCCGACCGCGTGGGGCTATCAGGCGCCGTTCCAGGCCGTCTATCAATTCCCGGCGGTGATGGCCAATCAACCCGGAGCCGAAGTGATCTTCCTCTGGGCGGATCCGACCCGCGGCCTGCTCGGCGGTCGACCCTATCTCTATCATCCTTAGTCCGTGGTCCGTGGTCCGTGGTTCGCTGACGCGGGCTGACTCGCCTGGTCCGGGACCGTTGAGGCACTCGAAGAGAGGCGACGACGGCGCATGGGAGCGGCAGCTCCCACCACGGACCACGGACCACGGACCACGGACAAAGAACCCAGGACCAACAGGTACAAGACCAGGGAGCTAGGCTCCGGGACCGACACCGAGTGGCCGACGACCATGACCCCCGAGGTCGTGCCGAACCAAAACGTCGCGGACGTGATCGTGGTGTTGGCCGTGAGCGTCGATCCGGTGAAGGTGAACGTGGCCGACTGGTCGAGGAAGGAATTGTTCGGCCCATTCCCCGCGATCGAACCATCGGCCTTGTTGTAGATCCCATCCGCACCGGGAGGGCCGATGATCGTGTGCGCGGGGCCGGCATGACCGGTGCCGGTGAGGTCGTCCAGCTTCCCTGAAGCCCCGCTGAGGGTCGGCACCCACCCGGTCGCCCCCGTCGAGCCCGTGGTGAACGTCCCGTTGGAGGCGATCGTGATCTCTCGCGCCGAGCTGCTGGACAAGGTGGTCACCCCCGAGAGCGAACCGCCGTTCCCCAGGGTGAACGAAAGGCCGCTGAGCGACTGGCCAACATCCGTTGGGTTGGCCAGGAGGTCCGTCAGGACGATGGTCAGTGTATTCCTGCTCGTCGTGAACATGGCGGACGCACTGACCGGCAGCCCGGGGGTGGGTGGTACTTCAAACCCCGCCAGTGTCACATAGGTGATCGTTCCGGCGTCAACCGGCGCAACCAGCGAGTCCAGGGCGAGCCCGGTCAGGACAACTCCGGAGAAAACCAAGGTCGTTCGCAGTGATCGAGTTCTCATGGACGTTGACTGCGCCGTCGGAGACATCTCCTGCAACGTGCAGGGGCGATCCCTCCGGGCGCGCGGCCTCCTCGTCGCCGGGTGCACCGGCTCGGTATCCCCTGGCGGCAGGATCCCTGGCTCCCGCCTCACAGCGAGTCCAATCCGACCTCGCTGCATGCACGCCGATTCCTGGTGATCGACACCGTGACGTTAGCAGATCAAATCGGTTGGGGACAATGCATTCAGGGATTCTCCGCTTTGATGAATCTTTCTTCGCACCAATGATGCGAAAAGGCGATGCGCCCTGGCATTCCGATGCCGGTTTGCGACGACCCCGGCGATCGTGGTCGCCATCCATCGGCAGCTCCCACAGGAGGCCGGCCGGCACCGCGAGCCGAGCCGGCTCGGCCTGCCCCAGCCTGTGACGACGAGGGAGACGAGCCGGGAAAGCGAGCCACTTTAAGCACGCTCAAGTTGCCCCGTTGCTCTCGTCGATAGTCTGTGATGATGATTTTTCTGGTCTTGACGGTGGGCCGGGAGGCGATAATCATGGCGATTTTCTGTTCCCGAGAGCAATCGGCCGACCTGTCGATCCTCGGCTCGTTGGTGCCGATTCTCGGAGCGGTCCTCCTGGCAATGGTGCTGGAGGGACCCGTCGGGGCCCAGGTGCCGACCCCACCGCAGCCCAGCCCGCCGCCGCCGTCGGCCCTGAATCCCAATCCGCTGGGGCCCCAGCCGGCGGCGCCTGAGCCCGCGCCCCAGCCGCCGCAGGTCGGCTCGCCGCTGTCCGATGAGAGCGAGCTCACGCCCATCATCCTGCCGAAGGTGCCGCTGGCACCGCCCAAACCGATGCAGGGCGCCAACTCCATCGACTCCTTCGTCGAGAGCCTGCGTGGCAACGACGCCACCTTCGATGTGCTCGTCAACCAGGCGCGGATCCTCACGCTCAAGCAGAACATCACAGCCGGGCCGACTCAGCCGATCATCGCCGTGGGCGATCCCTCGATCATCGAGTTCACCGTGGTCAGCCCCCGCCAGCTCCGGATTACAGGTTTGCGGATCGGCGTGACCGACCTGGCGATCACGACGGCGCAGAATGAGACCTTCGTCTTCGAGGTCCGCGTGCACGCCGACCTCGCCCTGATCCAGGGGAAACTGCACGCCCTCTTCCCCGATGCCAGCATCAAGCTCAGCCAGCTCCGCGACCACATCGTCGTCGAAGGCGAGGCGCGGGACGCGGCGCAGATCACCCGGATTATCCAGACACTCAGCGCCTACCTGGTCTCGGTGGCCGTGGGCCAGTCCCGGGCCGTCTCGGGCCGGCAAGGGGTGCCGCTAGGCGCCTTGGGGGGGCTGGCGCCCGGCACGGCGGGGCCCGGCGGGGCTGGCGGGCAGGCGCCGGGGGCCGGAGGCGGCCAGGCGCCGGGGGGCGCCGGCGGACAGACCCAGACACCACCACCAGTGCCGGTCCCGGTCCAACCCGGTGCCGAGGGCCCAGTCGGTCCGGCCGCCGCCGCGGCCGCCGCCGCCATGCTCTCTCCGGAGATGGCTGGGCCCATGGCGGTCAGCGGCGCCGTCGCCCCGCCCCAGATCATCAACCTGATGCGTGTCATGGGGTCGCAGCAGGTCATGCTCAAGGTCCGGATCGCCGAGCTGAATCGGACCGCCCTGCGGCGCATCGGCGCCAACTTCCTGGGCCTGGATCCCCGCACCGGCGGCATCGTCGGCTCGATTATCGGTGGGCCGGCCAATGCCCAGGGAACGATCGGTCAACCCGGGAACCTGCTCCTCGGCAATCAACTCTACGGCTCCGCAACGCTGGCCCAGAGTAGCGGAAACACGACGGTCTTCGGCATCTTCCAGAACGCCAACTTCGAGTTCATGCTCAACGCCCTGCGCCAGAACGGCATGCTGAAGATCCTCGCCGAGCCCAACCTGGTGGCGCTCAACGGCCAGACCGCCAGCTTCCTGGCCGGCGGCGAGTTCCCGGTGCCGATCCCGCAGGTCAGCGCCGGGGGCATCTCCCCGACCATCACCGTCCGGTTCCGCGAGTTCGGCGTCCGCCTCGGCTTCGTCCCCTACATCCTCGACGGCGAGATCATCCGGCTCACGGTGGCCCCCGAGGTCAGCAACATTGACTTCACCGTGGCCGTCACCCTGGTCTCCGGCGGCTCCCCGGTCCCCGGCCTGAATACGCGCAAGGCGCAGACCACCGTCGAGCTCCGCGAGGGACAGACCCTGGCCATGGCCGGACTGCTGGAAATCCAGCTCAACGCCAATACGGCCCGCATCCCCGGCCTGGGCGACCTGCCGATCATCGGGCCCTTCTTCAGCAATACCTCCAGCGAGCGGACCGAGAAGGAACTCGTCGTGCTCGTGACCCCCTACCTGATCGAGCCCATGAGCCCCGACCAGGTGCCCCCGACCCCGGGCGATGAGGTCAAGGAGCCCAACGATCTGGAGCTCTTCTTCCTCAACCGGATCGAGAGCCGCACCGGCAGGGACTTCCGCGCCACGACCATGTGGGACGATGTCTTCAAGCTCCGCTATCACCTGAACCTGGAGAAGAAGTACGTCAACGGACCGGTGGGATTCTCGGACTAAATTCCTATTGGTCCCTTGTCCGGTGTCCGGTGTCCGGTGTGGGAGCTGCCGCTCCGGGGCGCCGTCATCGCCCTTCTGCGAGTGCTTCAACTCTCCCGGGCCAGGCGAGTCAGCCCGCGTCAGCGAACCACGGACCACGGACCACGGACCACGGACCACGGACCACGGACAAAAGAGGAGATGCCGATGTCGAGTGCGCAGCGACGATCCCTGTTGTTCGCGGGGCTGATCCTCGCCGGGACTGCGGCGATGGCCCAGGAGGGCCCGGCGCCGGCGGCCCCGCTGCCGGCCCCAAGCTTGCCCGGAGTCGTGGCCAGCGGTGGGCCTGCCGTGGGGCCGGTCGATCCACAGGTTGTACCGGGCACCGGGTTTTCGGCACCCGTCGAGGCGACGGCTCCCGCGGCTCCTCTGGCTGGAGGATGCACCTGCGGCGATCGCCACGGCCTGAGCCGGTGGCGATGGCACAGGACCCAATGCAAGCGGCATCTTCAGGAGTCTGTCCTCGGCTACCCCGAGGAATTCAACGAGTGGGCGCTGGGCGAGGCCGAGTACGCCCACGCAAGGACCCAGGCGGCCAACGGGCTGGCGGCCCGCATGGTCTTCTATCACTATGACTTCGTCGATGGCTCCTCCCAGCTCAACCTCCGGGGCCGCGACAAGCTCGCCATGGTCGCGACAAAGCTCCCCACCACGTTCTTCCCGGTCGTGGTCGAGCGGACGCCCCGGGAACCCGGCCTCGACGCGGCGCGGAAGTCCACCCTCCTGGCCGAGCTGGCCCAGGGGTCCTTCCCGGTCCCCGCCGAGCGGATCGTCATCGGTCCCAGCATCGCCTACGGCATGACCGGCTTCGAATCGCTGCTGATCTATGGCAACCAGGTGCAGAACCTCGCCTCCGGCGGAGCGATCGGCGGCGGCGGCGCCACCGGCTTCGTCGGCGGCGGCCTCGGTTTCACAGCCGGTGGGCTCTCCGGTGGAGCGATCGGCGGCCTGGGCGGTGTTCGCTGATCTCATCTGTCCTTTTGTCGGTTGTCCTTTTGCCCGTTGTCCGTTGTGGGAGCTTCCGCTCCGGAGCGCCGTCGGAACGAGTTTTCGAGTGCTCTGGCTCTCTTCGGATCGGGCCGGTCAGCCCGCGTCAGCGAACCACGGACCACGGACAAAGAAGCGAACCACGGACCACGGACAAAAGGACAACGGGCAAAAGGATAAGAGCCATGAAGGCAATCGGTCGAATGCGACATCTCGGGAACGTCCTGGCGGCCGGGGCCTTGGTCGGTCTGGCGGGCTGCCAGCACCTGGCATCCCGCCCCGGGGCGGCGCCGGTCACGGGCTGGCCCCAAGCGGCGAAGACCGATGGGCCGATCACGCCGGCCCAGGAGGCCGACGTCCAGATCAGCATGGGGCGCGAGGCCGAACAGCAGGGGAATCTCGAGCAGGCCATGGCCGCCTACCGCGCCGCGCTGACTCGCGACGACCGCCGGGCCGACGCTTACCTGCGCATGGCGGTCCTCTCGGATAAGCAGGGCAAGTTCCGCGAGTCGGCCGAATTCTATCGCAAGGCCCTGGCCCGGCGGCCGGGGGACCCCGACATCTACTGCGACATGGGCTACAGCTTCTACCTCCAACGCCGATGGGCCGAGTCCGAGATGAATCTGCGGCAGGCGCTGGCTGTGAACTCTCAGCACCGGCGGGCCCATAACAATCTCGCCCTGGTGCTGGTCCGCAACGACCGTCTGGAGGACGCCCTGGCCGAGTTCCGCAAGGGAGGGAGCGACCAGGTCCAGGCCCACACGAATCTGGCCTTCGCCCTGACCATGGACCGGCGCTGGGATGCGGCCCGGGCCGAGTATCAGCGCGTGCTGGAGCGGGATCCCGCCTCGAAGGTCGCCAGGGCCCGACTCGACCAGTTGAACGCACTGCTGGCCAAGCTCGAGCCGACCCGGGCCGGCGCCGCGCCTGGCCCAGCGTTGCTCACGACCTCGACCGGCGCTCCGCCGCCGCGACCCGCACGCCCAACCGCGACCCCACCGGACGCGTCGCGATCGCTCGCCCCACGCGACCCGGCCTTGTTCACGACCGCGACAAGCGTCGCCCCGCCATTGCGACAGGCCGGAATCGCCGTCGCTGGTCCGCCCCATCCCGCCCAGAACAACGCCCAGATGGATCGGTGGTGGGTCAACGACTCGGCCGTCGGCACCGCCCCGCGGCGCCTGTCCGGTCCTGCGACCGGCGCACCGAGACCGCTCCCCGACCGGCCAACCCCCCGGCCTGAACCCCAGGCCCCCCAGCCCCAGAGCCGGTCCGGTCCCTGGTTGGCAGTCGCTCCACCCAGCCAGCCAACCCCCAGCAACCCCCCCTCCAAGCGGCCCATCATCCCGCCGCCCCGGCCCCCCAAACTGCCGGTGACCCGTCCTCTGGACCCACCGCCAACCCGCTCCACCTCGGTGCCCCCACCACTGCACTTTCCGCTCCCTCCGACGGCCCCGGCGACACCGATCCAGGTCACGAACCCGCTTACCCAGATCCCCCCGGCCACCAAAGCCAGTAAGATCGGCCGGGACGCCCAGACGCCCCCAATCCCGTCGGCCGTGGAGCTCCCGCCGTTGCAGAGCATCCCCTGATCCCGGCGGGGTCAACACGGGATGGTGGGGCGGTCTGCCCAGGAGCCAGTGCGGGAGCCAGGGCCGCCCCGCTGCCGCCATCACGCCGACTCGGGGGATGCCAGCAGGACTCCATCAGGGCTGTGTTGATGAAAGGCAACAAACTTGGCCTTAGAATGGCTGCGAGCGGTCATATTAGAGTGCGCCCCGCTCGGGGGAACCGGAAAGAAAGCGACTCCCGCGACTCGGCGCGCCTTTGCAACGAAAATGCGTCTTTTTCCCGCTAGGCTCTTGAGATCCCCCCGAGTGGGGAGCATAATCTCGAACTAGCGAGATGTCACCAATCCACCGTGCCTTCCTCGCAATCGCATGCGATTGTGTGGATTGAGACAGAGCCTGATGTACACTCAATGGAATGATCGGCGATCGACCTGAGGCCCTTCGGGGCTCGGCCATTCGGGATACCGCGTCGCGACCGAAGAGGACAAGGGCGTCCCGGCGCGGGACCAGAGAGCACCAATCACCGCGAGCGCGGTGGCTGCGGACCGGGGTTCGACCCCGAGTCACGTCGCGTCCAGGAAGCTTGATTCCAGAGGATCCGCTCCTAGCTGAATCAACGAGCTCGCGCTGGATGGGTCAGCCGAGCGACCGAGTGATGGGATCAGATCAGTGGTTTTGGGGCGGCGTCGTCGTCGCCAGCACCTGGGATACGGAATTCCATGAATGATCCGAAAGCACTGCTGGTCAGTCAGGATTCCTCGCTGATTGAGGCCGCCCGCGAGGCCATTTCCTCGACGCGGGGATTTGGACTGGATGTCGTTGCGGAGATCGAGACGGCCTGCAATGAAATCCTAGAACACGATCGGGTGCTTGTCATCCTGGTTCACCTCGACGGGAGGACGAATGTCGCCGGGTTGACGCGGGTCCTGCAAGCGGGCTCCCAGACGGGCCGGCCTGTGGTGACGATCGTCATCTGCGAGCACGCGCATCCCGAACAGGCGCTGGCGCTGGTGCGGCTGGGGGTGGCCGAATGCCTGAGCCGGCCGCTCGACCAGGGCCGCCTGTCGTACCTGATCGACGTCTTGACGATCGAGGCCCGCTACGGCAAGCGCCGGCAGGCCGTCCCGGAGCTGGGCTCGGGCGAGGTCCTCAGTCTGGGGGACGACGCGCCGTTCTTGTTCGTGCCCAACACGCGGATGGGGCGGATGGTCGAGCAGATCAAGCGGATTGCCCCGCTGGAGACCTCGGTGATGCTCGGCGGCGAGACGGGGACGGGCAAGACGCACCTGGCCGGGGTGATTCATCGGCTCTCGCCGCGGCGGTCCGAGCCGTTCCTGACGATCAACTGCGGGGCGCTGGCGGCCAACCTGATCGAGAGCGAGATGTTCGGGCACGTGCGCGGTGCCTTCACCGGCGCCGACGCCGAGCGCACGGGGAAGTTCGCCGCTGTCGGCCGCGGCACGCTGTTCCTGGATGAGGTCGACTCGCTGCCGCCGGAGCTCCAGGCCAAGCTGCTGCGGGTGGTGGAGGAGCGAGCCTTCGAACCGGTCGGGTCGAACAAGACGCTGCGGCTGCGGGCCCGGTTGATCGTGGCCAGCAACCGGCCGCTGGAGCGGGAGGTGGCCGCCGGCCGCTTCCGGGCCGATCTGTTCTACCGGTTCAACGTGGTGGCCTTCGAGATCCCTCCGCTGCGGGAGCGCACGGCGATGATCCCGGCCCTGGCCCGCTCGCTGCTGGCCGAGTTCGCCGCCCGCAACGGCCGCCGGATCGACGCCATCGCGCCCGCGGCCATGGAAGCCTTGCTGGCCCACTCGTGGCCCGGCAACATCCGCGAGCTCCGCAACGTGATGGAGCGCGCCGTCGCCCTCTGCCCCGACGAGGTCGTCGGCCTGGACGACCTTCCGGAACACTTCCAGAGGGTCGCTCCGGCGCGGGTCGCAGCGTCCGCGGCGGCCGTCCACCAGGTCGCGGCCACCGCCGGCCCGGAGGCTGCCGACGCTCTGCCTTCCCCGGCCCTCGCAGCCAGCCCCTTCGCGGTGCCGGCCGCGGTCCCCGGCGGCGACGACATCGCGATGCCGCAGGTCCGCTCCACCCTGGCCGAGTCCAAGGACCGGGCCGAGCGGTCGCTCATCGCCCAGGCCCTGGAGCGCAACGGCCAGAACCGCCTCCGCGCCGCCGCCGATCTGGGCATCAGCCGCATGACCCTCTACAAGAAGCTGCACAAGTACGGGCTGATGGGGGCGTGACCACCCGGTCCACCCAGGCTGGTATTCGGTCAAGCTTCGATTGATGGGTCGACTTCCGCAAATGCACCGCAGAGACCGCGGAGATCGCCGAGGAAACGCGGAGGAAAACGAGGGGTCAGAACGAGGGATCGGATC
>JAJPJC010000312.1 GCA_021324445.1 Isosphaeraceae bacterium | reverse complement strand
GATCCGATCCCTCGTTCTGACCCCTCGTTTTCCTCCGCGTTTCCTCGGCGATCTCCGCGGTCTCTGCGGTGCATTTGCGGAAGTCGACCCATCAATCGAAGCTTGACGGAAGACTAGGGCCGCACGGGGCGTCGTGGGGGAAGGAGCTGGTCGACTGGGATCGGGCCGAATTCCACGCCACCGATGATGACCGGGACGGCCTGTCCCTCGTGGTACGGTGTGCAGAGGCCATAGCCTTCGGGCCGGGGGTCGGTGTAGACCTCGATTCGGCGCTCGGCCAGATTGATGATCCAAGACACCGGAATGCGACACCGAGCATAGGTCGAGAGCCTCTTGCCCCGGTCGCGCGGCAGCGACGACTCCGAGACCTCGATCAGGGCCGCCACGTCGGCCGGCTCGGGATGCCGGTCTTGATAGTCGTCATCGCTGCCCCGGACGACGGCGAACTCCGGCTCCGGCTCATCGTAATCGGGGATCCGCACCGGCTGCTCGACCCGCCACGTGAAGCCGATCGGGATCACGCCCGGCACGAGCTTGATGAGAGCCTTGGTGCACCAGCCGTGCGGCGGATTCTTGCCCATCTTCCTCACCACCTGGCCGTCGAGGAGTTCGACCCGGGGATCGTCGAGGACCATCCGCTCGTACTCTCCGACGGTGAAACGGGAGATTCCGGGATCTTCCGGACCGGTCGGCGACGCCATCGGCTGCGTGGGTGCGATCGTGGACATGGTTTGCGTTCCTCCCTCGCCGGTCGCTCCGATCCTGGTCGATCATGTCTCCCAGGCCCGCCGGACCTCCAACCGAAGCTCTTCCCAAGAATGCGGCCCTCCCTTTTCTAACCTCCGATCAGCCGATTCAGCAAGTCGCGGGCTTCGGCATCGTCCGGATTCAGTTGCACCGCGATTCGAAGCTGTTCGATCGCTTCGGTCTTGTGCCCTTGCGACGCCAGCGCCTTGCCCAGGTTGGAATGGACTTCGGCGTTGCGCGGATCCTCGCGGACGGCCCGCCGGAAATGCCGGATCTCGCCCTCCAGGTCGCCGCGCAACCCGAGGGCCAGGGCGAGGTTGTTTTCCAGCTTACCCCGCCGGACGGGTGCATCGTTGGGACAGGCCAGGCCCCGCTCGAAGCTCGCGATCGCCTGCGAGAGCTGACCTGCACGCAGGTAGGCATTCCCCAGGTTCAAGTATCCCACCATGTCGTTGGGCCTCAGCTCGATGGCCCGGAGACGGTGCCCGAATGCCTCGCGGTCCCGACCCTGAGCGGCCAACAGGTTGCCCAGATTGGTGTGAGCCATCCACGCCGAGGGGTTCTTCGCCAAGGTATCGGTCCAGAGGCTCTCCGCATCCCGGTACACCAAGCATCGCGACCAGGTGAGGCACCCCAGGATTCCCAGGATGGGCAGGGCTGCGGCCCCGGCGAGGAACGGGCGCCTCCCCAGCCCGGGAACCAACCGGGCGGTGGTTGCGGCAATCAAGGCCAGCAGCGCCACGCCGGCATGATATTGAAAGTGGTCGGCCACGAACGAATACCGCATCGGGTACACGTTCAGGAAGCCGAGGACCGGGAAGAGCATCGCGGCGTAGCAGAGGACCGCAACCAGCGGTCCCCTGCCGAGGCGGCGGCGGAGCAGGAACAGCGCGGCCACGGCCAAGACCGCTGCCAGCACAGGAAGCCATTGGCTGGCTTGCCACGGGTCGATCTCCCAGCGGGGGTAGATGAAACTGAGCGGCACCGGCGCGACGAGCTTGCCCGCGTAGAACCAGAGTGCACGGCCGGCAACCAGCAGCCGCTCGAGCGCGGAGAGCTGGAAGTCCGGCCCGCGCGCGCCGACGTGCTCGGCCTCGAGGCGGGCGGTGTTCAGGCCCAAGGTCGCGCCCAGGATGAAGAACGGCAGCAGCGGGAGCAGGTCGCGCATCCCCAGGCGGGACCGCTTCCACCACAGCAGGAGGAGCATCACCGCGGCCAGGGTCGCGGTGACGCTCTTGCTGAGCAGCGCCAGGACGAAGAGGCCGATCGACAGGGCATACCACCGCCAGGGGCAGCGCCTGGACGGTTCCGGCCGGGTGTCTGGATCGAACGTCGCGAACGGCAAGTAGGCACCCAGCGCGGCCAGGGCAAAGAAGCCGGAAAGCAGGTTCTTGCGCTCCGTGATCCACGCGACGGATTCCACCTCGACCGGGTGCACCGCAAACAGCGCGGCCGCCAGCCAGCTCCCCGGCACGTCCAGCCTCCGGAGGATCCACCAGACGAGCACGGCATTGGCGGCGTGCAGCAGGAGGTTGACCGCGTGGTAGCCGGTGGGGTGGAAGCCCCAAAGAGCATGCTCAAAATAAAAAAACGAGAATGTGACCGGATAATACTGCGGGGTGGCTCTCAGGTCGAGCCAGATGCGCGCGAAACCGCCCGGTTGAGTGAGCGTGGGATTGTTGGTGACGTAGAGGTCGTCATCCCAGACGAAGCCGTTGCCCAGGATGGGCAGGTAGGCCAGGAGCGTCAGGCCCACGATCAGAAACGATCCCGAGAAGAGAACGCGGTAGGGAACCGGGCGCATGTCCTGAGTCGTCGGTACGGAAAGATGGAGGTCGGCTCCGGCTCTTCCGCCACTTACCAGTCAGGAAGCTCGCGGCGATCGTCCGGCGGCCAGCCCGGCGAGCAGGGCAGTGCAGACCGCGACGAGGAGATGCGCCAGGAGGCGCGGGACGAGCTCGGTCGAGAGCGGCTCGTAGGTGCGCAGCAGGGGGAACGCGGTGGCGAGGACGGCTTCATAAGCCACCGTGCCGATCAGGGCACCCAGCAGCCCGCCGAAGAATGCGCGGCCGAGCCTGGTCCGATCATTCAGGCCCACGCCGAGGGCCAAACCCGCCGCGGCACCGATGCCCGCGAAGATCCCGGCATGGGTCAGGAAGAGCACGAGCAGCCCCCCTCCCTCCGGGTCCTCATAGCGGAAGAACCAGGGGACCAGGGCCCAGGACAGGCCCCCGCCGGCAGCCGCCCCGGCCACGCCGCCGAGGATCGCGCCGGTCAGGGCCGGCCGCGGGCCGCCCCGCGCCAGGCCGCCGGTCAGGCCCAGGCTCACCCCCAGAACCAGCCCCAGCAGGCCCAAGGCGGCGACCGTCTTCCTCCGCTCGACCACGAGTCGTGCCTTCCCCTCGACCTCGGCCTGCACGGCCATCCTCTGGTAGCCGCTGATCTGATTGTAATTCGGCGGGTAGACCATCGCGTCGCCGAGCTTGAACCAGTCGAACGTCGCCTCGCCCCCGGCCCACGAGATCACGCCGGCCACCAGGCCGGCCGCGAGCGTCAGGAGCCAGAGGGGAAGCCGGCGCCTTGCGCCAGCCTCGGCGTGTTGGGGTATCGTGGGCTCGGTGGCGACGGCCGGTCGGCTGGCGACGGGTCCCGAGCGCGCATCCGGTGGCAACTCGTCCGCAGGCATCGTTCAGCACCTCATCACAGAGACATGACCAGAATCCGATCGGAGCCGGCCATCGACGAATCCCTGGGGTTCCCGCCGGGAGCCGCCGGGACGCATCTCCCAGGCGCTGACTCCGAGAAAAAACGGCTTCGTAAAAAAAATTGTAGCGTTCGGTTGCAGACTTGCTATCATCGAACCTCAGATTCGGTCCATTCTCTCATTCGCTCTCCACAGTACGAAGTTCTTGAACTCGATCTTTGCGGGTCGACACGCGCCCAGCGGTGCACGGGTGGCGGGATCCGTTCTGAACGGCGTATCTTCCCAGGGAACTCACCAGGAGGTCAACCCACACCATGAAGTTGAAGTCGCAAACTCTCTGGATCTGGACCATCCTCTTGGCTCCCCTGTCGGGGGCCATCTGGGGCTGTAGCCAGGCCGATAATCCCAAGGTTGCCGAAGCGCCGCCGCCGCCGCCCCCCAAGCCCGAACAGCAGGTCGCCAAGAAGCCTGGTGGGCAAACGGTCGATTACGGGGCCAACCCCAAGTACAAGGAGATGATGGAAAAGCGGGGAAAGTACCTTGGCAACCCTCAATGATGAGCGGTCGCGGGGCTGCGATCCGGGCTGAGGAAACCGTCGTCCGATCACGGCCCGGGCAACCCCCGTCCGATCTCGGTCCCGAAACCGCTGGGACCTCGGAACCAGCAGTCGTACCGAAAGTCGTTGCTCGATGCAGTCGGTGGTCCCGTTCCGGCATTCTTAGGGAGTGCCCGCTTCGTTTTCCGGCCCGGCCGAGCTAAAACATCATGAAGTTGTAACCGGCGCGGGCTGTTCAGGCACAACTCTCGTGGCGGAATCCGTCGTGCGGTTCCGATCCGGACGATGTCATCTTTCTTTTCGCGGAGTCCTCGTATGCGATCCAGGAATTGGCTTGCAGGCAGACGTCCGGTCGGCTTTACGCTGATCGAACTCTTGGTGGTGATCGCGATCATCGCCGTCTTGATTGCCCTCTTGCTCCCCGCGGTGCAGTCGGCCCGCGAGGCGGCCCGCCGGGCCCAGTGCACCAACAACATGAAGCAGATGGGCCTGGCCGTGGCCAATTACGAGTCGTCCAACAATGCCTATCCCCAGGGCTACTGCCAGCGGGCCTACTGGGACCCGACCAACTCCTCGGGCACGCTGGCGAACTCGGGGTGGGGGGTCTGGAGCGTCCACGCCTACATCATGCCTTACATGGAACAAGGCCCGGTCTACCAGCGCCTGAATTTCAGCATCGCCTCGGACGACAACGAGGACAACATGACCAATGCGACGGCCCGCATGACCCGGGTCTCCTCGTTCCTCTGCCCGTCGTCGACGCTGCCCATCGGCAGTTTTTCTGACCGCTGCGCAAAGAGGTTTAAGTTTCTTACAGTAAGATCGAGGGATGGAAACGACTTACCCCATCCCGCCTGAGTGTCTCGAATGGCGGAGATACCGTGCCTT
>JAJPJC010000146.1 GCA_021324445.1 Isosphaeraceae bacterium | reverse complement strand
TCGTAGGGTGGGTGAAACCCACCGATCATCAGTATTACCAGGGCTTTGCGTTGGTGGGTTGCACCCACCCTACAACCGTCAGACCCGGCTTTCGGAACAGACTCTTACATCGACGCCGCCTTGCCGAAGGCGAATCCGACGGCACCCGTAAAGATCGAGGACAGAACGGACATGGCCCAGCTCTTCTCTTGGACAGTCGAGTCCCGGACGGCGAGTATCAGGAGACAGCAGGTGAGTGCGACGAGGACGATCAGGAGAGCGACGGCGTACGTGGAGAAATCCTTGAAGAGGAACGAGAGGAACTCCTTCCGGAGCCTCGCATCCCTCTCCGCCGGGATTTCGCGGGTCTTGTACTCGAACTCGAAGTGCCGCGGGTCAAAGAGTTGTCCCAGGTCGAAGGACCCCGGTTTCTTGGACTGTTCAGCCATTTACCACCTACTTCAAGAATCCGACGAACTCGATGTCCAGCGCCTCCGGCGAGGTCGCGATGCCCACATGCTTCCCCTCTTTCCTCGAATCAACGGCGACCTTGAACATGCCCAGTGCCAGCCGCAACACGTCTCCCTCGGTCGTGCCCGTCGCCTGGGCGAGACCGGTGAGAAGCTCACTCGCCGCAGGGGTCATGACGAGCTCCCGGACAACACGGGTCGTTGGCGTGTCGGTCCCGGACAGGGCGTCCGAGGCGGATGCTTGCTGAGTCGTGCTCATGAGATTGTCCTTCAGACGAATCACACCTTGCATACAAAAGTCGAGGACTCGGTGGCCCGGTTCCCGGGCGGACACTCCTCCTCGGGATGGTCGCCCAAAGATGATGATAATCGTTCCGGCCGCCGTTTTGGTACCATATCCCTCGACGTCTGGGAGTGGGTTGACCGCCGATCCGCTCCGAAGCTCCTGCCCTCAATCACCCACGAGCCACCCCGAGGGAGCCATCCATGCTCAACCGCCGCACCTTTCTGACGGCGACCGGCGCCAGCGCCGGGGCCTTCGTCGTTTCCGCGACGTCGCCGGGAGCCGCCGCCCCACCGGGCGAGGCCGAGTCGACCCGTGATGGGACCTGGCTGACCTACGCGGTGAACGTGCAGATGACCTGGACCCGGCTGCCGTTCCTGGACCGGCTCCGCAAGGTCAAGGAAGCCGGCTTCTCGCACTACGAGTTCTGGCCCTGGCGCGACAAGGACCTCGACGGCATCCTCCGGTTGAACCAGGAGCTCGGGCTGACGGCGACCCAGTTCACGGCCTCGCCGGTCAAGGGCTTCGGCCACGGGATCACCAACCCCGATCCGGCGCGGCGGGAGGAGTTCGAGGAGGAGGTCCGCTCGGCCGTCGCCGTGGCGAAGAAGCTGGGCGTCAAGAAGGTCTGCGTGGTGGCCGGCGAGGAGACCCCGGGCTACTCCCGGGACGACCAGACCCGGGCCGTCATCACCGCCCTCAAGGCCGGCGCGCGGATCGTCGAGCCCGAAGGGATCACCATCATCCTCGAGCCGCTCAACATCCTGGTCGACCATCCCCGCCAGCTCATCGTTCGCTCCGCGCACGCCGCCGAGGTCCTCAGGGCGGTGGGCTCCCCCAACGTCAAGATGCTCTTCGACATCTACCACCAGCAGATCAGCGAAGGCAACCTCAGCGGGAATATCCGCAAGTATCGCGAGTTGATCGGGTATTTCCAGCTCGCCGACCACCCCGGCCGCCATGAGCCGACGACCGGCGAGATCGCTTACCCCTTCGTGCTGCGGACGATCCACGACGTCGGCTATCGCGACGCCATCGGCATGGAGATGACTCCGAAGTCCGACCCGATGGCCGCCTTTCAGGCGATCCGCCGCGTCGACGCCGAAGCCCGCGCCCTCAAGGGCCGCGCCTGATCCTTGTGCAGGACGTGTTGCGATGGGTTGGATTTCGATCAAGGGCGACTCGGACCTCTGGTCTCGGCACCTCGAGATCAACTGGATGCCGCTCCGCCGCCTGGTCCGGGAACGACCCGAGGCGGTGGTCATCGCCGCCGGTGTCTTTCTCCGCGTGCTCGTCTACCTGACCAATCGGACGATGTGGCTGGATGAGATGTCGCTGGCGACCAACCTGATCGGTCGGCCGATCCTCGATTTCTCGGAGCCGCTCAGCGGCGACCAACTGGCACCGTTCCTCTTCCTGATGGTGGAGCGGGCGCTTGTCCAGCTCCTGGGCGACTCGAACTTCGCCCTGCGGCTCCTGCCCCTGGCGGCGGGGATCGCGGCGCTCGCCCTCTTCGCCCACCTGGCGCGGCGGCTCCTGCCCCGGCGCGCGGCCCTGGTCGCCCTGGTCCTGTTCGCCCTCTCGGACGACCTGATCTATTACTCCAGCGAGGTCAAGCCCTACGCGGTCGACCTGGTGGTCGGACTGGCGATCACCCTGGCCGCCTGCGACGCGCTGGGGAGGCCCGCCTCCCGGGGCTCGGTGGAGGTGCTGGCGGCGGCCGCCGCCCTGGCGCCCTGGTGCTCCTTCGCCTCGGCATTCGTCATCGCCGGATGCGGGGCGACCCTGTGGCTCGACCGCCTGCTCGCGCGCGACCTCCGCTCCGCCTTGATCTGGCTGATCGTCGGTATGGGCTGGCTCGCGATCTTCCTGGTGTCCGTTGCCGGGTCGCGGGCGCTCCTGACGCCGTACACGACGATGTACCGCTTCTGGGACTTCGCGTTCCTCCCGATCCAACCCCCCCTCAGCCAGGACAAGCTCCTCAAGGCCGGAGGAATCCTGCTGGAGCTCTTCGTCAACCCCCTGAACCTGGTGGCCCCGCTCTGGCCACGTGTGGCCGTCCTCGTGCCCGTGCTCCTGCTCGCCCTCGGCGGCGTTTCCCGGTTCCAACGCTCCTGGCCAACCGGCCTCTTGCTCGTTCTGCCCATCGTGCTCGCCCTCGTCGCCTCGGCCCTGAAGCAATACCCCCTCCATGGGCGCTTGATTCTCGAACTCGTCCCCGCCCTCTTCCTCCTGATCGCCGAGGGGACCGAATGGCTCGGCCGTGGGGACAGCCGCCACCTCGGCCTGCTATATAAAGCTGTTCTAATCCTGCTGCTGGCCTATCCGTGCCTTTCAGCGGTGTATTATGCCAGTGGGGTCCGCCAGCGGCCGTTCAATTCCCATGGGGATCTGCATGGGAACGTCTTCATGGACTGAACCGAGGGGAAATCCGCCCAGAGCGTGTCCGCGATCGAGCCTGAAAGCAATGTCTCCTGCGGGGCGATTGGCGGCGGGTCGGGAGTGAGGACGTCCGTCGCTGTCCGGCGATGGCGGCCAGATCATGCGTGAATCAATCAATGAGCCGAGAGCCGGCGATGGTGAGCTGCCCGGGGGCACGGACGTGGCTTCGTGGCCGCAGGCGGAGACGGTTCGGAGTTCTCTCGACGAGGACTCGGTGCTGTTGGGGAGGCGGCTGGCGAGTCCGGAGGAGCTGGTCGAGCGGCTGTGCAATGATCAGGTGAGGCGATGGCGGGCCGGTCAGAGGGTACCGGCGGAAGCGTACTTCGGCTTGTACCCGACGATCCGAGCGGACAGCGAAGCCGCGTTCGAGCTGATTTACGGGGAGTTTCTCCTGCGGGAGGAGCTGGGAGAGCCGCCGCAGTGGGAGGAGTTCCGCTGGCGGTTTCCTCGGTTCGCCGAGCGGCTGCGGAGGCAACTGGACCTCCACGCGGTCTTGAGAGAGGACGAGCCGGTCGCGGAGGGGCCGGACGCCGAACCCACGATGCCCGAAGCGGCTCCGTGGGCGGGTTCGCGATGGCTCGTGCCGGGTTACCGGGTGATGGGCGAGCTGGGCCGCGGCGGCATGGGCACGGTCTACAAGGCCTGGCAGGTTCGACTCAAGCGCGTGGTGGCGCTGAAGGTCATCCGGACCGATGCCTACGCCGACCCCGGGGCGGCGGCGCGGTTTCAGGCCGAGGCGGAAGCGGCGGCGCGGTTACAGCACCCCAATCTCGTGCCGGTCTTTGAGATCGGCGAACACGAGGGCATGGGTTATCTCGTCCTCGAATATGTGGCCGGCGGGGGTCTGGATCGCCGGCTGGCCGGTGCGTTGCAGGATCCGCGCGACGCGGCACGGTTGCTCGAGACCCTGGCGCGGGCCATCCACTCGGCCCATCAGCAGGGGATCATCCACCGCGACCTGAAACCCGCCAACGTCCTGCTCACCACCGACGGCATCCCCAAGATCACCGACTTCGGCCTGGCCAAGCTGGTGGAGCGCAGCGAGGGACTGACCCAGACCGGCGAGATCCTGGGGACGCCCAGCTACATGGCCCCCGAGCAGGTCCGCGGCCTCTCCGACCAGATCACGGCGGCGACCGACGTCTATTCGCTGGGCGCGATCCTGTATGAGTCCCTGACCGGCCGGCCGCCGTTCAAGGGGACCACACCGCTGTCAACCCTGGAGCAGGTCTCCAGCCAGGAGCCGCTCTCGCCCAGCAAGCTGCAACGTCATCTGCCCCGCGACCTGGAAACCATCTGCCTCAAGAGCCTGGAGAAGGAGCCGCAAAGGCGCTATCCCACCGCGCTGGCGCTGGCCGAGGACCTGCGCCGCTTCCTCCGCGGCGAGCCGATCCTGGCCCGGCCGACCCCGGCCTGGGAACGCGCCTGGAAATGGGTGCAGCGCCGGCCCTGGGCTGCCGCGGCGTTGTCCCTGGTGGTCTTCCTCCTCCTCCTCCTCCTGGGTGGCGCTGGGTACTACAATGCCCGGCTCCGCGACCAGACGCACGTGGCGCAACTGAACGCCGGCAAGGCCATCGAGCAGCGGAACCTGGCCCTCAAGGTCCTCGATCAGCTGGTTTACGAGGTGCAGGAGAAGCTGGCGCCAACCCCGGCGACCCGCTCGCTCCGCCGGGGCTTGCTCGATACGGCCATCGCCGGCCTCGACGAGATCGGGCGCAGCACCATGGGTTCACCCCCCGACTTGAGCCAGGCGGTCGCCCACCAGAAACTCGCGGACATCTTCCGGATCATCGGCGAAACCGCGGCCGCCCGCTGGCACTACCAGCGCTCGCGCAGCCTGGCCGAGGATCTGCTGGCCGCCGCACCCGCGGCGCCGGCGATCGAGCAAGTCCTCTACCAGACGCACATGGGTCTGGGCTTGCTCGACGTGGCAGCCAGGCAATACGACCAGGCCAAGGCCGACTTCGGCCGCGCGGTGGCCACGGCCGAGTCGATCGCCGCGGCCTGGCCCGGCCCGGAGCAGGCCCGGCGCGACCTGATCGAGGCCTACCTCCAGCTTGGCCGCGCTCACAGCTTCGCCTACCTCGAGCTCGACCGCGCACCCCGCGAGTTCGCCGCGGCGGAGGAGTGGTTCCGCAAGATGCAGCAACTGGCCGGGCGCTGGGTGGCTGAAACACCGGGGAATCACCCGGCGCGCGACCTGTTGTCCTCGAGCTATCGCAAGCTGGGCGACCTCCGGAAATTCGCCCGGGACTTCGCCGCGGCCCGGCACGATTACTCCCAGGCCATCGCCATCGGCAAGGAACTGCTGGCGGCCGAGCCGGGCAACTTCGAGTTCAAGACCCACCTGGCCACGGCGCTGGATGACCTCGCCGGAGTCTCCTGGAGCCAGGGCCGGCTCGACGAAGCGCGGCAGCTCTTCGGCGAGGCCGAGCAGCTCTTCGGCGCCCTGGTCGCGACCGATCCGGAGCGCCTCGAATCGCGGCTCTCGTTCCTGCACACTCAGTGGAACCGCGCGACGTTCGAGCGAGACCAGGCGCAATTCGCCGCGGCCGCCGGGTGGTTTCGACGGATCCGCGATCAAGTGCTGCCGCTCCAGCGCGCGGGCCGGCTCGAAGAACGCGCGTTCCCCTTCGCCGACGCGCGGGCCCTGGAGAGCGAGATCCTGATCTGCCAGGCGGCCCCGGCCGCATTGCAGGATCTCGAGTCGGCCCGGTCGCAGCCCTCGAGCGTGGCGGCCCGCTTGTGCTTGCTCCACGCCCGTGCCTCCTCCGCGGCGCACGCCCCGAGCCGGGTGGCCGCGGCCGCGGAGCTGCTCCGGACTCTTGAGGCCCAGGACCCGGAAGACCGGCTCGACCTGGCGCGCGCCCTGGCCCAGCTCGTCTGGGATCTCGATTCGGGCCGCTGCCCCGAGCTCGCAGCCGGCGATCGGCTGGGCCTGAGGAACCGTTGCGCGGATTGGGCGGTCGAGCACCTGCGCCGCGCCGTCGCCGGTGGCCTGCGCGAACTCGATCGCCTGGAAGGCGGCGAGTTCCGTGCCCTATCCCAGCACCCCGGCTATCGGACGCTCGTCGCCCAGCGGAGCCGCCGACCCGACCCGACCGATCGCCTCACCACACCGGAATGACGATCTTCTTTCCTCCGCTCAGCGCCGACTTGTGTGCGCAGAGGCCGACCATGGTCCAGTTGGCGGAGGTCTCGGCGTCGGGCAGGGCGGGCCGTTCGCCCCGGACGGCGCTCAGGAAGGCGTGGACCAGGTGGGGGTGAGACCCTCCGTGCCCACCACCCTGGGTGAACGAGAGGTGCTGCTCCCCTTGGTCGAGGCTGTAGACGCCCTTGGTGGTGAACCGCCGGATCGGCTCGGGCAAGCGATGGGCGTAGTCGGGGACCTGGACTCGCTGAGCGATCTCCGGCTCGGGGATCGGGTGTTCCGGGGTACTCTTGGTGTGGATGACCGGTTCCTCGCCCTCGACCTGCTGCCACTCGAAGCTCTTCTTGCTGCCGTAGACGTCGAAGCTCTCGCGGTACTGCCGGGCCGTGTCGAACAGGCTGCGCGTCACCTCGGCGACCACGTCCGAGCCCTTGATGGTGAAGGTGGCCGTCTCGATGGCGTAGGGACTGGCGTAGCGGCCGATCAGCTCCTCGCGGATCCGGCCCGAGCCGTGGCAGACGACGCTCTCGGCGTGCTTGCCCAGGATGGCCAGGCAGGGGCTGACGCAGTGGGTGGCGTACCACATCGGGGGCAGGCCCGGCCAGTAATCGGGCCAGCCGTCCATGTCCTGCTGGTGCGAGCCCCGCAGGAACTGGAGCCGGCCCAGCTCCCCCCGGTCATACAGCTCCTTGACGAAGAGGTACTCGCGGCTGTAGACGACCGTCTCCATCATCATGTACACCTTGCCGCTGGCGCGCTGGGCCTCGACGATCCGGCGGCACTCGTCGAGGCTGGTGCCCATCGGCACCGTGCAGGCGACGTGCTTGCCTGCCTCGAGACCCTCGATCGACATCCAGGCGTGATCGGGGATCGGCGAGTTGATGTGGACCGCGTCGATCCGGGGGTCCTGCAGCAGCTCGCGGTAGTCGGTGTAGCGGGCCTGGATCTTGTAACGGTCGCCGCACTCGTCCAGCCCCTTGCGGTCGCGCCGGCAGATGGCGGCGATTTCCGCCCCGGGGTAGCTCTGATAGATCGGGATGAACTCGGCCCCGAATCCCAGGCCGATGATCGCCACGCGGATCGGCTGGTCGCTTGCCATCGACATCGCCCCTGAAAGTGTGAAAGAGGAAGGGACCTGCGAAGCAACGTGCAGAATAGTAGGAGGAAGGGGCCAAGGCAAGCACTCGGTCCGCGGCCGACCGGTCCCTGATCTCCGGCGTCGGATCCTTGCTCAGGTGGATTACAGGTCCGCGGCCGTCAACCCGGCCTGTCGCTTCCGTCCGCGCTGGGTGTCCCTCGGGAGGTCGGAGTTCCCATGGACCGGGACCGGCAGGATGATCGGCCGGTCGGGTCGTCCAGGGATGTGGTGGCTACCGTGGATCCGTAGTAAGATCCACCCGTGGCGCTCGAGCACTTTGCAGCGGGGCTTCCCCGAAACCGGCTTCATGATGCGGCCCAGCCTGTGGTCTCGACGTCGTGTTGGGCCAACAACCAGCCTTCCGCGGCTTCTTTGAGGTTGGCCAGCACGTCATCGAGCGACTCACCACCGGCCACACACCCGGGCAGCGCGGACACATCGGCCCACAAGACCCCGTCGGGATCGCGATGGATGCGTGCCGGCAGGTCGACGGGGATCGAGATGGGGATTGTCCCACCGAGAGCGGGTGCCGCGATGCCGGGATTCATGGCCGCGTCCGGATCACTCCTGAGTCAGACCCTCCGAGATCATGATAACGCGCCCGCGCGGTTCGTGGCAGATGACCCGATTGCTCGACTGCAGGACCATCGTCCGAAGCAAGCACTCTGAGAGGACTTGACCATGGCGGAATCATCCCTGGCGCGACCGGTTCGCGTGGCGTTCATCGGCACCGGCGCGGTCACGGCCTATCACCACCTGCCGGGACTGCGGCTGGATCCCCGCGCCGAGCTGGTGGCGATCTGCGACACCGACCCCGCGCTGCTGGCGCGGCGCCAGGAGGAATGGGGCGTTGCCCAGGCGACGACCGAGCCGCTGGTCCTGTGCGCATCGGACGAGGTCGACGCGGTCGTGATCGCCACGCCCAACGATACGCACCGGCCGATCGCCGTGGCGGCGGCCCGGGCCGGCAAGCACGTGATGTGCGAGAAGCCGCTGGGACTGGATGCTGCCGAGGTTCGCCAGATGTATGAGGCGGCGCGCGACGCCGGGGTCGTCCACATGACCGCCTTCACCTATCGGTTCGCGCCCGCGATGCGGTACCTCCGGCATCTCGTGAAAAGCGGCGGCCTCGGCACCCCGCGTCATTTCCGCTCCCAGCGGTTCCTGGACTGGCCCGAGACGAGCTGGGGCTGGCGGCAGTACCGGTCCCGAGCCGGTGCCGGCGACCTCTTCGACATGACCATCCACCGCATCGACTTCGCCATCGACCTGCTCGGCCCGATCGCGCGGATCTGCGGGGCGGTGGCGCGGTTCGCGCCCCGGGACCGGACCGCCGACGGCCGGCCGTGTCCCCCCTCGGACGTCGACGACTGGTCGTGCCTGATCGGGGAGTTCGCAACTGGTGCCACGGGAGTCTGGGAGGGGACCACGCTGGCCAAGGGCTATCATCGCGATGGCTTCGGCCACGAGTGGGCCGAGGTCAACGGCTCGGAGGGCTCGGCCGTCTATCGGCTGCACGAGCCCAACACGATCCTGCTGGGCAGGACAGGTCACGACCTGGCGCCGGAGCCGGTCCCGCCCGAGTTCCTCAAACCGGCCGGCAGCCCCCGCGACCCCAACCACGGTCCCCCCGCGACCGTCTTCCGTTATGACCTGATGTGGGAATTCGTCTCGGCGATCGTCGAGGGCCGCGCCGCGGTCCCCAGCTTCCGCGACGGTCTCAACGCCCAGATCGTCGCCGACGCCGTGCTCGAGTCGCACGACAAGCGGAGTTGGATCGATACGCCGATAGCGGAGCCGTGACCGAGACGAAATCCCTGATCACGACGGCGATCTGGGAGATTGATTGCTCCCCTGAGTCAGTCGGACTGGAGTCGTCCCCAACGGTGGCCGGGCTTTAAGAAAGGATTACTTTGATGGTAGCCGTTCACCGTGTTGAACCGCTGTTCCAGTTGGTCTAGACTCGACTTCCGTGAAAACCGATACGACACCGCCGTGTGTCAATTGTCGACGGTTGCAAGCCGAGGTCGACGCCTTGCGCTCAGCTCGCCGCCCTCCAGGCCACTGTCGAGCTGTTGCAGAGGCAACTCGCCGCGGCCCGCAAGGGTTCCTCGAATTCGTCCCAGCCGCCCTCTTCGGACTTCGTCAAGCCGCCCTGATCAGCGTCAATTAGAATTCCCTGCTGACGTCAATTAGAATTCCCTGGTCCGCGGGTAGTGTACAGGCCGCTTGGATCGCGGTCGTTTCCAGCCGTTTTCGC
>JAJPJC010000328.1 GCA_021324445.1 Isosphaeraceae bacterium | reverse complement strand
TCGTAGGGTGGGTGAAACCCACCGATCATCAGTATTACCAGGGCTTTGCGTTGGTGGGTTGCACCCACCCTACAACCGTCAGACCCGGCTTTCGGAACAGACTCTTAGTCGTGTCCGGGGGGCGCTCACACGGCAGGCCATGCCTGGGGCTCAGTCGCCGAGGAGCAGCACGGGGTCGACGCCGAAGTAGCGTGCGAAGACCTGGATGTGCCTGCGAGCGAATGGGCGGGTGCCGCGGACGAGTTGCGACACGGTGGACTCGGCCAGCCCGGTCTCCGCGGCGAGTTGGGCCTGGGTGATTCCCTTGGCTTCGATCAGATGTGTGAGCATCGCCGCGCCGGTGACCGGCCCACGGGGGTATCGCTTGTTTTCGTACTCCTCGATCAGCTTCGCCAGTACCGCGATGTAATCGTGCTCTTCCGGCGTCAGGGCCCGCACTCGCTGGCGCTCGCCGAGCGACTCCAGCATGGCCAGGGCCGCCTCGTTCTCTTCCTCGGAACGGATCGGCCGGAGCGGGAACTTGCGGACGAGGGCCAGATACTTGGGTTTGGCCGGCGCAATGGCTTGCGCCGGGATCGGGGACAGGCGGCCAGACATCGCGTCGTCAGTTTCCTTTCGGCTTACGGCCTCTTCGGACCTTCTCTTGACCTGAGCTCCGTTCCTTGGGCTGTTCCTTCCACTGGCCCAGGTCATATTCCTTGTGAGTCAAGACGTGACGTACGAGGAGCACGCCGCTTTCGAAGAAAATCTCCAGGATCAGGCGATACTTATTCCCCCCGATATTGATCACCACGTAAGGCCCCACAAGGTCGGCAGTGGCATAGTCCGCCTTGAGATCGGCAAACTTGCTCCCGTCAGCCTTCTCCGCACGCTTATGCCAGGCGTCGAGGGGAGCCTGAGAGTCGGGGTGCTCCTCCCAGAACTCGCGGAGACGGCGACGGCTCAGGACACGCACGCGGACAACCTTGAGATGGCATTCTGATCCCTGGATCTTCGCTGATACCATCCCGGGGGATGATGACGCAAGATCATCAGCCCCTCAGCACCGATATCGGCTCGAATGCCGCGCCGAGCACATCGCGATGGGGGACGCCCAGCCATTGGTCGAGGACCGTCGCGTAGATCGCGCGGAAGTCGATCGCGTGCCGAGGATCGCCGTCCTCGAGGCGGGTCAGGTCGGGGTAGGGTCCGTGCAGGCCGGAATGCACGGGCCGGCCCAGGAGGAAGACGGGGGCCGCGGTGCCGTGGTCGGTGCCCCCACTGCCGTTCTCGGCCAAGCGGCGGCCGAACTCGGAGAAGATCAGCACGAGCACCCGGTCGGCCGCGCCGGCCTTCTCCAGGTCGTCGAGGAACGGCGACAGCGAGGCGCCCAGCTCGCGGAGCAGCGCCGCATGCCGCTGAAACTGGCCGCTGTGCGTATCGAAGCCGTCGAGATGCGTGTAGTAGATCGACGTCGCCAGGCCGGCCTTGATCAACTGGGCGATCAGCCGCAGCCGGCGGGCCAGTCCATAGAAATCCGGATAGCTTGATGCGGCGGAGGCCTTGTCCTGCTGCACGCGCTCCAGCCGCGCGCTGCTGGCATACGTGATCAGCGCGCAGCGCTCGACGAACTGGAGGAGCGAGCCAGGCTCGCCGCGGTCCTGCCGCGCCAGGCGGTCGAGGGCCTCGACCTGCGCGGCCGGGCCGGCCCCCTCGGGCACGCCCAGCCGTCGCCGGAACTGCTCGAGGCGGGCCATGGACGGGATCACCTGCCGGCCGCCGGCCAGCGCCTGCGGCAGCGGGAAAGCGTCGTGGATGTGCAGCCCCGGCGCGTCGCCCTGCGGGGCAGCGCGATGATCGATCGCTCGAGCGAGCCAGCCGGGGGCTGCCTTGTCGGCCTTCAACCGAGCCGTCTGCCAGATCGCCATGCTCTCGAAGTGCGACCGATTCGGGTTGGGATAGCCCACGCTCTGCACGAGCGCCAGCCGGTGCTGCTCCAGCAGCTTGGCGAACGCCTCGAGCGCCGGAGGGAAGCCGACGTGATCGTCGATCTTCCGCACCTCGCTGGCACCGACCTGGAGGTTCGGCCGAGCCTTGCGATACGCATCGTCACGGTACGGCACCACGGTGTTCAATCCGTCGTTGCCGCCGTCGAGCTGGACGACGACGAGGATTCGCCCGTCCGCCCCGGCCGGCCGCTCGCCGGCCAGGGCTCCCGCCGAGCGGGCCAGGAACATCGGGACCGTCGGGCCACAGGCCAGGAGCGCGGAGGTGCCCAGGCCCAGGCGGAGCATCTCGCGGCGTGTTGAGTGCATGGCGCTGTCCTTCCAATCGGGACCCTGGATTGAAGACAGAAGACAGTTTAACCACGAAATACACGAAAAACACGAAAAAGAGAAGATGTTCACCGACAATAGAGAAAACCTGTAACATTATTCTCAAAATTCAATTTCGTGTCTTTAGTGTATTTCGTGGTTAATCTCTCTAGAATGTTTCTGTGGTTCAGGCGAGCTGGAACTCGGGGCAGTTGACCAGGCGTTGGAGCGTCTTGCGGAGGCCGTCGGGGCTGCCGTCGCGGCCGGCGTCGAGAGCGAGCCGCCGCGCCTCGGCGCCGAGGTCGCCCTGGAGGAGGAGGTCCAGGAGGGCCTCGGCGGCGCGGCCGGGGGCGACCTTGTACTGGGCCGCCCAGGCCAGGGGATCGAAGGGGGCCAGGCCGTTCTCGCCGCGGCCCCAGATGACGTCGGCGGCCCAGTTGGTGCGCTCCAGCAGGGTGCCGCTGTTGATCCAGACCGGGCCGCCGATCCAGCCCTCGACATTCGGCGGGGCGAAGAGCTCCTGGCCCTGGGCGTCGCAGGCGGCCGAGAGCGCCAGCGGGTTGAGCGCCGGGCGCGGGATCTCGAGAATCCGCACCAATCCCGCGCTGAATTCCACCGGCGACTTGATCCGCTGGCGGTAGGCTGCTCTCGAATAAAAGTGTCGCGAGCGGAGGATGATCTCGACGATTGGCCCGATCGCGAACTTGTGGCGCGTGATCTCCTCGGCCAGCGGCTCGATCAGGTCGGGACCGGGCGCGCCGGCCTCGCTGACGAAGCAGCGATAGAGCTTCCGCGCCAGGAAGGTCGCGGCCTCGGGGCGCTCGAGCACGATGCGGACGATGTCGGAGGGCCCCCAGCGCCCGGTCTGGCCGAGGAACGTCTTCGGGCCGTCGTCGACTTGCGCGGGCTCGTGGACGAAGCTCGGCGTCTCCTGAAAGCTGCGGGACTCCTGGCGCACCCAGCCGGTGAAGGCGCGGGCGGCCTCGCGGACGTCGCGCTCGGTGTAATGGCCGGGGCCCAGGGTAAACAGCTCGAGGAACTCGCGCGCGAAGTTCTCGTTGGGTTTGCCCTTCTTGCTGGTGCCCCCGTCGAGCCAGACGAGCATGGCCGGGTCGGCAATGATTGCTTCGAGAAGGGCGGCGAAGCTGCCCAGGGCATGGGTTCGCAGCGTCTCGTTCTGCCGGTCCATCAACACACCAGAATCCACCTTCTTGATACTGGTGGCGAAGTGGCCATGCCAGATGAGGGTCAGCTTCTCGCGGAGCGGATCCGGCCAGTAGAGGATCCGGTGCAACCAACAGACCCCGAGCAGGGAGCTGCGGCGCATGGCCTCGACCGCCTCGGCCTCCTCCGTTGAGGGCTGGGACGGATGGAACAACCGCTCGACGCTGGCATCCGGTCCGGCCTCGACGTCACGGAGCAGTTCGGCACGCGTCGCGCCGAAGCCGGCGCGGCGATGCAAGTGGGCCACCTTGCGGAGGTCCCAGGGATCGTCGGGCGTCGGTTCGTAGCGCGACCACGGTGAGGACGTTCTCGACATCATCATGGCGTGCCTCGTCTCCCCTTCGCGTCAGGGTTGCGGTTTCTCGATCAGGATCTCGCCGAGATCGAGCGTCTCGCCGGGCTTGACGGTGAAGTCCTTGCGAACCTGGACTCCCTTGTTCTCAACATTCATCGTTGAAGGGTCGGTGATGCGGTACCACGCGCCCGGGATCAGGTCGGGGAGTGTGATCCGGCCCTCGGCATCGGTGCGCGGACCATGCCAGTAATGTCTGCGGTCCAGGTTGGACATCCACACCGCGTCGGCCGCGAACTGCGATTTCGACTCCGGGCGTTGATCCCACCTGGGCCGGCCGGGCGTACCCAGGAGCTCGAGCTGCGGCCCGATGTTCGCGAGGGGCTTGCCGCCGGGCCCGACGAACCGCGCCCTGGCCTGGCCGCAGGGTTGGAGCTGGATGGTCACGTCCTCATCGGCCTGCTTGCCGGAGAGCTCGACTGTCGTGCCCCACTCGTGGTTGGCGTCCAGGAAAGACGCGCGAGTCGCCTTTTCCGGATCGAGCCCGTGCAGCTCGAAGGAGCCGTCGCGGGCATGGACCGTCAGGTCGCCGCGCCAGTTGAGGTGGAAGTAGTTGAAGTGGAGCATACTGATGATCTCAGCCGTTTCGACCGTCTGCCCCTCCGGACCGATCACGCGGCCCTTGACAGTCTTCCCCGGCCGCAACGCAGCGGTGATTTCCTGCGGCGGATCGCCGGCCTTGACGTCATAGGCAATGATGTCGTGAGCATAATAGCGCTCTCCGCCAGGCTGGCCGCGGTAGATCGTCCATTCGCCGATCGATTCCAGGATGTAGTCGGGTGTCGGGCCGTAGACGAACAGGTACCCCTTGCCCGGCTGGACGACGATCTGGAACGAGCCGTCGTCCTTGCTGGCGACGACCGCCTGCCAGCCGCAGATCAGATTGTCCGGACGTCTGGGGGGGATGTATTGCACGCTGGCACCCATCAGCGGCCGGCCGGTTCCCTGCTCGATCACCTTGCCCCGGATCAGGACGCCGCGGGGAAGCTTGATGTCCATCACCATCTTGACCACGGCCTTGGTCCATTCGAATTCCGCGACGGTCGGCAGGTACGGCGTGCCTTCGGGGGGAAACGCCTCGATTTGATAGTTCAGCCGCTGCCCGATGACCACGGAAGGCGTCGGATTGGTCGCGAATCGTCCTTGATCGTCGGCACGGACCCCGCCGACGATGGTCCCGGCGATGGGTCGGCCGGTGTCGGCGGCGAGGGCGCGGCCCTCGACGACTTTCGCGGGCTGGAGGGCTTCCGTGACCGTCTTCGGACCATCGCGATCGTCGGTCTGGACGCGGAAACCAGAGCTGGCGAACCGGCGGTCGTGGACATGGAAGCCGACGGTGACCTTGCGGCCGATGCCGGCGAGCGTGAATCGACCCTGATCGTCGGTCACAATGGGCCTCGGCCAGACGCGGAGTCCTCCCGGTGGCGGGGGATTGCCCATGTTGACGCCGTCGAACGTGCCGATGCTGGTGGGTCGGCCGACACTCCAGATCCGGAGCTCGACCCCGGCTGCCGGCTGGCCATGGATGTCGACCAGCTTGCCGTGGATGATCTGCTCGGGCAGGAGGCGGATCTCGGCCGCGGGCTGCTGGGCATCGGCGTTGAGCTGGACCGAGCCGATTCCGAAGCCGGGGGCCGCGGCCAGGGCGTAGACTTCGAAGAAGCCGACGGACGAGCTGCGCGACGCATCAACGCGATAGCGTCCGTCGGAGTCGGTCGTGCCGCGGCCGAGCAGGACGCGGTCTTCCGCAGTCTCCCTTGTGCCCACCCACGGCTTCCGTGGCCGCCCGATGACATCGACCGGCACGCCCGCCATCGGCTTGCCGGCCGGATCGAGCACGCGGCCGATGACGACCATTCGGCCCGGGGCCGGGACCTCGGGCTTGACCGCAGGGCGCGCCTGCGGGTCCCCAGGCGGAGTCTTGGAATCGTCCTTCATCGCCCGGGAGTGGGTCAAATACCCCGCGCCGGTGGCGACGGCGCCGAGGAACAGCAAGGCCAGCACGGTCAGTTTCAACTTGTGGAGCAGCATGGATCTCAGCACCTCCTGGGCCAGGGCCATCGTCGA
>JAJPJC010000342.1 GCA_021324445.1 Isosphaeraceae bacterium | reverse complement strand
CGGCCGCCACCACCGCGAACCCCCGGCCGGACTCCCCGGCCCGGGCCGCCTCGATCGCGGCGTTCAGGGCCAGCAGGTTCGTCTGGTAGGCGATATCATCCACCACCAGGATTCGCTGGGTGATCTCGCGCATGGCGACGACGGTCTCGCGGACGGCCTCGCCGCCCCGCTCGGCCTGCGAGCTGGCGTCGTTGGCCATGCGGGCGGTGTCCTTGGCGTGCTGGGCGTTCCGGCCGACCGAGTTGTCCACATTCTGGATGGTGCCCGCGATCTGCTGGAGGGTCGCGGCCTGCTGCGATGAGCCCTGGGCGAGCTGGTAGGCGCTGGAGTCGAGCTCCTTGCTGGCCGTCGTCACCGAGCCGGTCATCGTGCGGATCTGGCTGATCAGCTCGGACCACTTGTCCACGACCGAGTTGACCTGCTTGGCCAGGTCGCCCAGCTCGTCCCGGCGCCTGACGTGGGTGCGATTGAAGAGCTGGCCTTCCTGGAGCCCGTGCGTGACCTGGATAATCTCCAGCAGCGGCCGGACGAACCAGCCGCCGTAGAAGTAGCCGATGATGGCCGCGGCGACCAGGACGACGGCGAGGATGATCAGGATCCAGGCCTGGTTGTCGTAGATGGTGGCATAGGCGACCTTCTGCGGCATCGTGGTCAGGACCTCGATGCCGTGGCCGTAGGTCCCCACCTCCACTCCGGGGAGCGGCACGTTGGCATAGCCGACCACTTCCGCGTCCCGGGGGGCTACCGGATTGTTCGAGCCCGGGAGCTCCTCGGCGTCGATCTTGTGGCTGTAGCTATGCTTGGCGACTTCGGCGTAGCGCGGCTCGAGCGGTTGCAGCTCCGCGTTGGGCTGGGGACTGTCGAATGTCGCGGGGGCGGTGTAGCGGGCCAGGACCTTGTTCTCGGGGCTGACCAGGGTGATCTTCGCGCCATCTTCCAGCTTGAAGCGGCCCGTGGCATCGGTGAAGGCCTTGTGGATCACCTGCCGATCCTGATCGCTGGGCCTCCAGCCGTTGGCCTCGCCGGGCTTCGTCATCTCCTTGAACTTGCCCTCGAACTTCGGCAGGAGCTGTACGCTGACGTAGTTCGACGCCTCGCGGAGCATGAGCCGCTTGGTGTCCTTGAACTCCTCGTTGGTGCCGTACCCCACGGTGGCGACGATGGCGGCCGGCACCACGGCGAAGAGGACGACGACGAACCAGATCTGGTTTCGCAGGCTTATTCTCATCGGAAACTCTCCGCCCTCCCGCCGGCCGAAGGCGTGATACGGGCGCTCTGCTCGGCGAATCGTGATTCGGACACCAGGGCTGACAGGTCGAGGATCAACGAGACGGAGCCGTCGCCGAGGATGGTGGCTCCGGAGAAGCGGCCGAGGCCGTGGAGGCCCTCGCCCAGCGACTGGATGACGGCCTGGACGCGGCCGAGCAGCCGGTCGACGGCCACGCCGACGCGCTGGCCGGCGTGGCGGGTCAGGAGCAATTCCTGGCGCGGGGGCAGGGGGCCGTCGGCCCGGAAGAGGTGGCGTAAGGAGACCATCGGCACCAGCTCGCCGCGGACGGCGATGCAGGGCCGGTCGTCGGCCAGGGCGGAGCGCGTGCCGTTGAGCGCGACGCACTCCTCGACCTGGGCCAGCGGGACGACGTATTTGCCGCCGCCGGTCTCCACCAGCAGGCCGTCGATCAGGGCCAGGGTCAGCGGCAGCCGGAAGATGAACGCCGTCCCCTTGCCCGGGGTGCTCTCGACGGTGACCGTGCCGCGGAGCGCCCGGACGGCGTCCCGCACCACGTCGAGGCCCACGCCGCGGCCGGAGAGGTCGCTGACGGTGTCGCGGGTCGAGAAGCCCGGCTCGAAGATCAGGCTGACCACCCGCGGGTCCTCGGCGGCGGTGCCGGGCGAGATCATGCCCAGGGAGATCCCCTTGCGGACGATCTTCTCCCGGTCGAGCCCGCGGCCGTCGTCCTCGACGCGGATCGCCACCCGGTCCCCCTCGTGGCCGGCCCAGAGCGTGATCCGCCCGACCGGCGGCTTCCCCTTCTGCTTGCGCTCCTGGGGGGTCTCCAGCGCGTGGTCCACGGCGTTGCGGATCAGGTGGACCATCGGGTCGCTCAGCCGCTCGACGATCGTCCGGTCCAGGCGGGTCTCCTGGCCGATGATCTTCAGCTCGATCTCCTTGCCCGAGCGGTCGGCCAGGTCGCGGACGACCCGGGGGAACCGCGAGAACAGCTCGTCGACCGGGACCATCCGCAGGTCGAGGGTCGTGTCGCGGATCTCGCGGCTGACCCGCTGGAGCGACTCCAGGGCGTGGAGCCAGGTCTCCGTCCCGCGGATGTCGCGCAGGCCCATGAGGTTATCGGAGAGCACGGCGAGCTCGCCGGCCAGGCCGACGAGGTCGTCGAGCTGGGCCGCGTCGACCCGGATGCGGGCATTGGGGCGGGGGGCCGTCCGCGGGGCGGACGCCGCGGGTGCCGCGGGGGCGGTCGGGACCGCGGGGGCGCGCGGCGGGAGGATCGGGGGCGGCGCGGCCGTCGGGATCGGCACGGCCGGAGGCGATTCCCTCAGGGCGGTCGGGGCGGTCGGGGCGGTCCGACCCCCGGGGACGCGCCCCGGAGGGGCGACGTCCGGGAGCGGGGCGGGAGCCGGGGCCACGGCCTCCGTCGCGCCCACGGGAGCCCACCCTCCGTCGGCGGTGCGGCGCTCGACCGTGACGATGCTGTCCTCGGTGAAGAAGAGGAAGACCTCGTTGATCTGGTCGGGGGTCGCGGCCGTCTCGACCGTGATGGTCCAGTGGAGATAGCACCGCTCGGGGTCGAGCTCCTCGAGGGCCGGGACGGACTCGGGGTCGGTCTCGATTCGGGCCTCGCCCAGCTCGCGGAGCTCGTCGAAGACGCCCAGGGGATTGATCCCGCGCCGG
>JAJPJC010000306.1 GCA_021324445.1 Isosphaeraceae bacterium | reverse complement strand
GGGGGAGAGCCCTCGATGGCCTGCCTGGCGATGCTGGCCGGGCTGACGCAGCGCCATTGGCGGGTGCAGCATTTCCGCACCCGGGCCTGCCCGACGGCAACCGAGGCGGTGGGTCAGGTCACCGGGCTGCCGGGTCGCCACCTCGACGCCTGGCTGATGCCGCCGTCGGTCTGCCGCGGGTTGTTCGCGCGGGCGGCGGTCGCCGCCGAGTTGTCGGTGGTGGAAGGAACGCTCGAGGAGCCCAACGAGGGACTCTCGTACACGTCCTGCGATCATCCGGGCGATCTGCGGCCGGTGGCCGAGGCGCTGGACCTACCGCTGGTCGCGGTCGTCTCGTGCCGAGGCCTCGACACGGAGACGGTCCACTTGCCGCACTTGCCCCAGGGGGTCGACGCGGTCCTGCTGGATGAGCTGAGTGACCCGGAGTCCGGGCCGCGGCTGCGGCGGTTGGTCGAGCTGGCCTCCGGGTTGCCGGTGCTCGGCGCCATCGAGGACCTGCCCGAGGTGCGGGCCGCGCTGGGGCAGTTGCCCCGCGATCGCCACCTCCCCGAGGACCTGATCGAGGCCCTGGCGCGGTCCTTCCTCAAGCAGGCCGATGGGATGGCGATCCGCGAGTTGGCCCGACGGCGGCGGTTTCCGCCCACCGACGAGCTGGCCGGATTCGCCGGCCCGGGCCGCCGCCGGTTCCGGGTGGCCTACGCCCAGGACGAGGCCTTCGGCCGCTACTTCCCCGACACGCTCGAGGCCCTGGAAGCCCTGGGTGCCGAGCTGGTCGAGTTCTCCCCCCTGCGCGATGAGGCCCTGCCCGCAGGGGTCGGCCTGGTGATGATCGGCTGCGGCTTTCCCGACCACTACGCCGATGAACTGGCCGCGAACTTGAGTATGATGGCCGCGCTGGGAGAGCATGTTTGTCGCGGACGGCGCATCTACTCCGAAGGGGGCGGGACAGCCTACCTGGGGCGGCGCATGATCATCGCCGGCCGTTCCTATCGCGGGGCGTGCATCCTCCCCTTCGATGCCGAGCTGCGGGCCGACCCACCCCCGCCGGCGCCGGTCTCGCGCCGGCTGCTGCACGACTCCTGGCTGGGCCCGCGCGGCACGGTGGTCCGCGGCTACCAGAGCCCCCGCTGGCGCCTGATCCCCGGCATCGACATCGAGAGCTTCGGGTGCCCCACCTGCCTCGGCGCCCTCTCCGCCGAGGGCGATTGGTTCTACCATCATCACGCCGTCGGCAGCCTGCTCCACCTCCACTTCGGCGCGCTGCCCGAGGTCGTCGCCGCCTTCGCCGGACCCCACCGGCCATCGCTGAGACGCCCCACGGCGCGCGGGCTCGCGGAGCGCCAGGTCGATCATGCCGCGGGCCGCGATCCCGAACTGGAAGCACATGACCCGCTGGCCGGCCCGGACCTCTGAAGGATTGGCTCAGGGTAGCCGCCCCCGGCTGGCTCATGATGCCGCAACGGGGCCAAGCCGTCGAGGTTGATCGGCAGTTGTTACCGCTGTAAACTTGCGAGTCGTGTGGTCGCGACCGCGACCGGGCCAGGCTGTCGACAACGATCGAGCATTAGCGATTGATGGTCAAGGGTGTCATCGGTTTGCAACCTCCCCCACGAACCCTCCTGGTCTTCGTGTTTTTCCTGTCTGGGATGGACAGCCTCATCTATCAAGTGGCCTGGCAGCGCCTGCTGACGGTCTACTACGGTGTCGGCCCGATCTCCACGGCCCTGATCGTGACGATCTTCATGCTGGGGCTCGGCGTGGGCGCCTTGTGCGGGGGTGCGCTGGCTGAGCGGGTCCGGGCTCGGATCCGCGTGTATATGGCCATCGAGTTGATGTTGGGGTTCTTCGGCTGGTTCAGCCTCCCTTACCTGGAGTTCCTCGGCGGGTCGACCGCTGGCAGCAGCTACCAGGCGACGGCCGTCTGGATGGCCCTCTTCCTGATCATCCCGACGCTGTTGATGGGGATGACGCTGCCACTGATTGTCAAGATCTTCAGCGGGCGCTTCGAGGATTTTCTCGGGACCGTCGCCTTCCTGTATTTCATCAATACCCTGGGCGCGGCGGTCGGCGCGCTGGTCGCCAGCTACGGGATCATCTCCTTCCTCGGGCTCGATCGGTGCATCTATATTGCAGCGGCCATCAATCTTTTCCTGGCCAGCCTGATCGCCTGGGCCGGCCGCGGGGCAGCCGGAGAATCCGCCGCCCCCTCGAGCCTCGCAGCACCGGACGCCGGGGCCTCGGCGCCGGTGGGGCCCGTGCACGGGCTGGGCCGAACCGCCTGGCTGGTCGTGCTGATCACGGGGTTCCTCGCGATCGGTTACGAGATCGTCTGGTTTCGGGTGATGGAGGTCCTGGTCAAGGCTTCGCCCTACGCGTTCTCGACGGTGCTGGCGGTCTATCTGTGTGCGATCGCGTTGGGGAGCTTCGCGATGCACCGGGCCCTCCCCCGGTCGCACGTCGAGGACCAGCGCAGTGTGTTCTTCCTCCTCCAGTTCCTCACCGGCTGCCTGGTTGCGCTGTCCTTCGTCGGTTATTATGTGCTGACCGTGCACACCCGGTTTGGCGCCCTCACCCGGGCGTCTTTCTGGCGAAGCCTCCATCCCAGCTTCGAGCTGCCTTCCCTGGAACACCCTTCGCTGGTGTTCTCCAGCGTTGATATCCTGATCTGGCCGCTCTTCTTCGTGTTCGTCCCGGCGCTCCTGATCGGGGCAAGCTTCCCGCTGATCTCCTCCCTGGCGCGATCCAAGGCTGATCAGGAGGGCCGGACCGTGGGGACGGTCTACTTCTTCAACACGCTGGGCAACGCTCTGGGCGGGCTCGCGACCGGCTTCATTCTCCTGCCGGTCCTCAAGACCGAGCGGACGATCCTGGTCTTCCTCAGCGTGAACCTGCTCATGGGTCTGTTCGTCACCACCGTCGCGGGCCGCCGGCTGCCGATCGCGGCGCGGTCGGTTGTGGTGCTCGGCCTGCTGGGCCTGGCGGTCGCGATCTTCCCACGCCCCGGTCAACTCTACGCGGCCATGCACTCGCCCGTGGGCCACCATGAGCGGACGTTCCAGGAGGAAGGGATCGAGGGCATCGTGTACACCACTCAGGACGGCGAACACATCGGCAACTACATCAACGGACTCGTCCACGGCGGTCGGCCCAACCCGGGCTTCTATGCCGAGGCGGTCGAGGCCCTGAGCTGCACCCAGGAAACCCGGAACATCCTGATCATCGGCTTCGGCACCGGCTCGTTCGTCGAGGTGATGGAGCAGCAGCCGGAGGTTCGGAAGATCACCCTCGTCGAGCTGAACGATACGCTGATGCGGAACCTGCGCCGCATTCCCCTGTTTCACAACATGCTTTCCGACCCGCGCCTCGACCTGATCATCGACGACGGCCGCCGGTATCTGCTCCGCACGGATGAGAAGTTCGACCTGGTCCTGATCGACCCCCTCTGGTCGACGACGGCCTATAGCAACAACCTTTATTCACGCGAATTCTTCACCCTGGTGCGGCAACATCTGAAACCCGAGGGGGTCTTCCTGGTCTGGACCGATGAGATGCGAGTCCTACCCAAGACGGTCGGCTCCGCCTTCCCCCACCTTCGGTTCTATAGCTGGCCCCCGCGGTTCGGCTTCACCATTGTCTCGACCGCACCGTTGAAGCGTGATGAGGGCAGATGGAGCCGCGTCCTCGCCACCTTCCCGCCCGAGATGCAGCCGAGGATCCGCCGGGAAGCGATCACCTACCTGGGCGATTCCGCCTACGTGGAGTCCATCTCCCGCGGACTCCCGATCAACGAGGACCGGCGGCCGGTGTGCGAATACTACTTGGGGTTGAAGACCCGGCAGGCAGGCCTGGCTCCCCCACCGCAGGTTGAGGAATGAGCGGGGCGGTCCCTGGGAGCAGGCCGGCGTCGCGCCACCGGGCGGTCACCGCGGTCCAGCCGATGCGATCTCGGCCTCGAGCAGCTTGACGTTCTCGCGGAGCGCCTGATTAAAGGGCTGGAGCCTCAGGGCCCGGTGCAGGGTCTTGAGGGCATCGGCGGGGTGGTCGAGCCGGAGCAGGCACTGCGCCAGGCCGCCGAGGGCTCCGAAATGGTACGGGTTGCGACTGAGGACCCGCTGGCAATCGGCGGCGCTGTCGGCGAACCGGCCCTGTTGGAAATAGAGGATGGCCCGCTGGTTGTAGGCTTCAGCGAAGTCCGGCGCGACGCGGACCAGGTGGTTGGCCAGGGTCTCCGCCCGACTGATCTGCCCGCGGCCGATCAGATGGGCCACCTCCTGGAGCGTCCGGTTCTGTTCGGGCGTACCGGCACGGAACCAGATCGACCACAGCGCGTCTTCCGCCAGCCGCCGCACGACCGCGTCGCGGTCGCGCAAAGCCCGGCCGAGGACCGTGTTGCTCTGCGCGAAGTGACCCTGCTGCCCCAGCGCGACGACGGCCGCGCGGCGCGCCATGGCGACGGGGGATTCCGCGAGGATGCGCCCCAGCGCTCCCTCGGTGTACCGCGCCGCCACGCGATCGTGGAACGCCGCCAGGTCGCGGTCATCGAGCAACCTCTGGAAGTAGGCGGCCAGCAGCGCGCCCGTCTCCGCGTCCCCGAGGCCGGATCCGCCGATCCCGGGAGGGTTCGTATCGGCCCCGGCCGGCAGCGATGATCCACACGCCCAGCCGAGCAATCCCAGGAGGACCCCCAGCCCGGCCGGCCGGCGGACCCACGGCAGGAGCGATTGCGTCATGGAAAGCGCCTCCTCGATCAGCCCCACGCCCGCCACCCCAGATGCCATTCCAGTCTAACGGGGCGGCTCCCGGTTGGCGAGTGGCTTGTTGGAGGCCCTGCTCTCCCGCCATCGCGCACGGCAACTTCGAGCCGATCCCAGAAGGGGCGTTTCTAGGGTCGGTGACCCCATCATATTGCCTTGCGATCGAAATGTGATGATTTGAGCATGTTTCGCCACTCATACAGGGCTGGGTAGGTGAAACCCACCAAGTCCATCCGGGATCAGCTCTGAATTCGACTCTTTCCCATTTTAGGGCCCTGTTTCCCCGGCGCGCAGCCCGATCCCGCGGCGACGCCGCGCGACGGCTTCGACCGCCTCGCTGCCGCCGGATTCC
>JAJPJC010000477.1 GCA_021324445.1 Isosphaeraceae bacterium | reverse complement strand
GAATCTGGATTCGGATCTGGAATTTGGAATCTGGAATCCGGAATCGGTCAACGGTCGCGGCGGAATCTGGATTCGGATCTGGAATTTGGAATCTGGAATCCGGAATCCGGAATCTGGATTCGGATCTGGAATTTGGAATCTGGAATCCGGAATCTGGATTCGGATCTGGAATTTGGAATCTGGAATTTGGAATCTGGAATCTGGATTCGGATCTGGAATTTGGAATCTGGAATTTGGAATCTGGAATTTGGAATCTGGAATTTGGAATCTGGAATCCGGAATCTGTCAACGGTCGCGGCCTCGCCGCGTGAGGAGGTGATCCCATGGCCGGTTCGGTGGCGACGGAGCTCAAGGCCGAGCCCAACCTGACGCCGCTCCTGGACGTCGTCTTCCAGTTGATCACGTTCTTCATGCTGGTCATCAACTTCAGCAATGAGAACTACGACCAGCGGGTGCGCCTGCCCGTGGCCGGCTCGGCGCGGCCGGTCGAGGACGAGAAGGCCGTCTCGGACGATCGGCTGATCCTCAACATCGATCCCGAGGGGCATCTCCTCTTCGGCGGCGAGGTCCAACCGTTGCACAAGGCCATCCAGACGATCAAGCATCAGGCCGACCTGATCAAGCTCAACCTCAAGGCCGGCGGCCAGAAGCTCGATTCCTCCGGCAGCCTGCCCACGACCGTGGTGGTCCGCGGTGACAGGGACCTGGACTTCGCCTCGGTGCTCAACCTGATCAAAGCCTGCCAGACCAATGGTTTTCGCAAATTCGCCCTCAAGGCGATGACTCGGGGATAGGAGGAGCCGGCTCCGGCCGGCGATCCCCGGCCCCTCACCGTCGGGGGAGGGAGCCCCCTCCTACCGGAAGGGAGATCGACCCGTGCGGCGTCGCAGGAACACTCGACGATCGGAGGGGCCCTCGGTGCCGATCGCGCCGATGCTGGACATGGCCTTCCAGCTCCTGACCTTCTTCGTCCTGACCTACAAGCCGGCGCCGGCCGAGGGGCAGTTCGTGATGAACTTGCTCCCGGCTCAGCCGGCGACCGCGATCCATGCCGAGGCGCCGGCCGAGGCGGCCTCGGACAAGCTGCCGGCCTCGCTCCGCACCCTGCCCACGATCCTCAAGGCCGGCCCGGGCGGGGTGCTGGCGCAGATCGCCGTGGGGGAGCAGACCATCCCGACCGACCCGGCCGCGCTGGAGAAGGAGCTGGACAAGTATTTCAGCGACCCGAACCTGCCGTTCGACCAGACCCTGCTCAAGGTGGATCCCAAGCTCAAGTACGCGGAGCTGATCAAGGTGGTCAATGCCTTCTCGAACGCGTTCACGAAGGCCAAGAAGACGCCGAGCATCAGTTTCGACGAGCTCGCCCCGGGGGAAGGAGACTGATCGACCGTGGACCGGCCGGCCCCGTTCTTCCAGGGCTCCGAGTTGCCTCGCCTGCTGATCCTGGCGGTCCTGATGGTCGCCGGCTGGGTCTTGGCCGGGCGCTACCTGCTGAACCGCCCCCAGCCCGCCGAGCCTCCGGTCCGGGTCGCCGAGCGACCGGAGCCGGTCGTCGCCGATCGCTCGGTCGCGTTCGAGACGGTGACCGATCGGACGCCCATGTCGTTCCGCGAGAACGCGGCCTACGCGCTGTTACTCGACCGCGCGCGGGGCAAGACCCCCTCCGAGCTGGCCGCAATCAGCCGGCGCGACATCGTGCTGACTCACCTCTGGGAGCACCCCGAGCTTTATCGCGGAGTGCCGATCCACCTGCTCGGCTCCGCGTTGCGCGTGCTCCGCTACGAGTCGAAGCTCAGCAAGACCGGCTGGCTGTACGAGGCCTGGATCATCACTCCCGAGACTTCGAGAGTGCCGTATGCCTGCGTGTTCGAAGACGCGCCCAAGGGCCTCCCGATCGGCACGAACATCTCGGAACGCGTCGTGTTCAACGGCTATTTCCTCAAGATCCTGAAGTACGCCGCGGCCGACGTGGACCGCGGCGCACCGGTGCTCGTGGGCCGGATCGGCTGGGAACCGCGCGAGGTGGCCTCCCCCGCCGAGCACGATGGGATCAGTCCCACCCTGCGCTGGACGCTGATCGCCCTCGCCGCGATGTTCTTCGTCTCCCTGGCCCGCTGGATCATCCAGCTCCGCCGCTTCGTGGCGCGGTCCGACCGGTCCGCGTCGACCCAGACGATCCGGACCGACGAGCTGGATCCCGTCGCCCTCGATGAGTGGGTCCAGGCGGTCGCCCACGAGGACGAAGCCACCTCATCGTAGGATGGGCTTCTGGGGTGATCCGGCCACTGCGTGGAGGTCCTGCCGGGAGTCGATCGGCGGCGTCCGGTCATCTGCGATTGCATCGGCTCCAAGGCCGGCTGGTGGCTGCCGGAGCCTGTCCAGGGCGCGCATCAGGCGTTCGACTCGTGCGACTTGAGCGGGCTGGCCTGACAGGTTTCGGAGGTTTTGCCGATCCTCCAGCAGGTCGTAGAGCTCGGGTGCGTTGCGGCTGGACACGATCAGGAGATGGTCCTCGTCGATCACGGAGTCCCGTTTCAGGACGCGATCGGATTGGACTTCCTCTCCTTCAAGGTGCTGCTCTTCCATCTGGGAGAGGATGGGATCGGGTGCGGCGGGACCGCCCGGGCCCCAGTGGCGGGCCAGGCTGCGGCCGGGGAAGGGGTTGTCCGCGCCGGGGACCAGGAGGTCCGTCAGGGTCACGGCGAGCTCGCGATGGGACACAGGGACCCCGATCCGCCGACCGCGCAAGGCCGCGAAGGGATCCGTGGCCGATCCCGCTCCCCTCAGCGGTGGGATGACGATCAACGGGACATGGGTCAACGCGTTGTACAGGCTGGTCCCGTGGCCGAATTGGTCGTGCTCGCCGAAGTGCTCCCCATGGTCGGAGGTGATGACGACCCAGGTCTCCTCCAGCAGGCCCTGGCCGCGGAGTCCGCCGAGGAAGTTCCCGAGCTGGGTGTCCAGGCCGCGCAGGCAATCATCGTAGAGGTCGCTCAAGCGTCGCGTGACTTGATCCAGCTCCCGTTGACGCTCCGCCCGCCGATCGGCGGGGGCGGCGTCCCGGGCTTGCACCGCACGCCAGCCGACCTCGGGGATGGCCTGCCGGCGTTCGGGGTAAGGCCCGGTCCAGAAGGGTTGGGTGGCGCCCGGCAGGGGAAGGTAAGGGCTATGAGCATCCATGAAGTTCACGAAGAGGAAGAACGGCCGGCGGGACGCGGGTGGCCCGGCCTGGTTCCGTCGGCACACGCGCTCGAGCCAGTCTCGGGAATGGGCGATCAGCTCGGGCGCGAGGCGGCGGTGCGGGATCACGAACGGGGCGGGGACCGGCAGACCGAGCCGCCGCCCCAGGTACAAGGCCCAGGTGCCCAGCGCGGAGTTGAGCATCGTGGTCCGCACGCTGACCTCATGGTTGAGCACGAGTTCGACATAATAATCGAACCCGCGCCCCACGCCGTAGATGGCGTTGCACATGCCCGTGTTGCCCGCGAACCCGGCGGTGGCGTAGCCGTGGGCGGCGAGGTGCTCGGCCAGCGTCGGGGAGGCCCCGACATAGGGCCGGTCGACCCGCGCGCCGTGCTCGAACGGCCAGAGCCCGGTGAACATGGTGACATGCGAAGGCAAGGTCCATGGGGCCGCCGAGCGCGCTTGATCGAAGCAGATCCCCTGCCGCGCCCAGGCTTCGAGCTGGGGCGTGGTCGGCCGCCCATAGCCGTGCAAGCTCATGTGGTCGGCGCGCACGGTATCCATCACGATCCAGAGCAGGTTGGGGGCGCTGGAGGCCGGACCAGACCAGGCCCGCTCCTCGGCGCGGACCACGCGGTCCCACTGCCAGAACGCGTAAACGGGGAGCCCTCCCAGCACGATGGCCCCCGCCCAGCAGGAACCGCGTTGCCAGCCCGGCGTCGGGCGCACCAGGAGGCGTCGGCTCCGGATCCCGGCACAGACCGCGATGGTCAGGGCCGCCGCCGCGTGCAGCCCGCGCACGGCCAGGAGCGGACCCAGCCACAGCATCGTGCCCAGAACGGCGCCGGCCCAGCCCCAGGCCCAGGACACCGGCCGCGCCGGCGCGCGCCGGCCGGCTCGCCAGGCCGACCAGGCCAGCACGGGCGCCACCAGCATCAAGACCACGAGGACCGTGACCAGGACCTCGGCGACGGGGATCATCCAGGCGACGTGCCGGCTGATCCGGAGGGTGCTCAGACCGACCCGGTGCAAGACGTGGATCGGAATCGCCATCGCGGCCAGTTCGAGGAACCCGGCCGCGGCACCCACGGCCAGCGTGGCCCCCAGCAGGCTCGACAGCCCCGGAGCCCCCGGCGCTCGCGGCGCCGGGTCGAACCCGGCCGCCGGCGCCGTCAGGGCCGGACCGAGACTCCGGACCGACCCCTTCATCGCATGACGCAACAGCACCGACGGCTGGTACAGGCTCGAACCGATCGGGCCGGCACCCCGTTCGGTTGAGGCGCCGCTCACCGTGCGGTCCTCGATCCGAGCTCCGTGACGATCCTCACGACTGGCCATGGCTCCCTCCTCAATCCTGCTCCCCGTGACGCTCGAGCACTTCGTGGATGCCGGCAGCGCGCACGACGGATCCCCGTCGCCCGGGCGCGATCGCGCCCGCGCGCTGCAAATCAAGGTCCGAACTGGTCCCCCGCCGCGTCTCGATGAGAAGCCCGATCCCGGGCAGCCCGGCGCGGTTCCCCGGCGACAGGCGCGCCGGGGTCAAGTCGGGGGAAAGGGAGCGAGGGAATCAGCAGGTCAGCCGGCAGAGCAAAAGGGTCGCGTTGCGGTCACGCGGTGCCGCACCAGGGGACCATCCGGGGAGAAACCCGGTCGATGGGACGAACCATCCGGTCGAGCGAGAGGAGAGGGGCCGGCCGCGCGCCTGGCCGGGTACGTCTCGACACGAGGCACTGGCGGTGCGCATCCCGGCCGGGACACAGATCTCGTCCGTGTCGTCCTCGTCATCCCGGTTTCGGGAAGGACCCGATCCCTCGTCGATGGGCGACGGGAGTCCTCGCGCCTCGCACGGGCCGGTTGCCAGCTCGGGGACCAGGCGTCGCAGAAGGAACGGCGAGGCGAGATCGCGCACATCGGCCGTCATTCCCTGGATGATCGTCACGATCAACAGGGCCTGGATGCTGATCGATCGCAGGGTCCTCGCCTCGAACATGACCACTCCCGCCCCATGGAGAAACGACCGTGGCGCACGCGATCGTGTGCGGAACATGATGTATTCTCGGTAAACCCGGCCCAGAAAATCCGGACATTTTCCGCAAAACGCGCAAAAGGGTGTTAACGACTCATTCCGTGGTGCCAGCGTCCACGGTCCGACTTGCGAGCCGGGCTGCGACCGGGGCAGCCGGGGCACTGCTCTCGGCACGATCGGACCGAGCCATCTCATACCGGGCTACCATATCATTAAGATGTGTAAATTTACCAAAATTTACGAACCGCGGGATCACCTCTGTCCGTCGTCATGGGCCTTCTCGCCGCGGCGGAAATCGGCGTGTGGATTCGAATGGAACACGCCGTTGCCCCGCGGTGCACCGTCCTGTCTTGGACTTTCCGCTCTGCGGCTCGCCCGAGTGGCCACGCACGCCAAAGTCCGCGGAAAAGGACGCTCGAGCGTGGTCGGGAATGTAACATAGGGTTGAGTGTTCACGGAAGAGAAAAATTCGAGAGGGGGGATTCGCGGCCGGCCCGGCCGGAGACTCCCGGCTTGTCCCTCGGCCGGACCCGATCCCCTGGGGCCGAGTCGAGGCCCGACGCCGACACCTTTCCGCCGCGATCTGACCTCTCGACTTCCCGCACTGGATTGGATAGAGTCGCGGGGCGCGGGGTGCCCACTGCCCCGCGGAGGCACAACCGGTGCGGTGACCCCGATCGCCTCGGGGACGTTCGTCGTCCCACTCAGACGAAGTGCGCGGGCGCGCAGACCGGAAAAAACCGGGTTCCCGAGGGCGTCTCATCGCCTGACTCTGATCGCACGGATGATCCAGTGACGGTCCCGCGTTGGTGCCCCCTCCAGTGCCGGCAACCCATGGGCGGACCATGCCATGCGGAGGCACGCTGATTGCGCCGGGAAGGAGGCCCTGGGCTGCTTCGTCATGCTCCTCCTCGCCGGATTCATGGCACTGGGGGCCATGGGCCTGGTCCTGAGGGGGATCGGCGCACTCCTGCGTGGCCACGACGCCGGGGGGTGGCGCTCGATCCTCATCACGGTGGCGACCTGGGAGCTTGCCCCGGCCGCCGGGATCGCGCTGGTCGCCTGGCTCACATGCGGGCTCAAGCGCGGCCGGTGATCCCCCAGGTGCATCGGCGGGTCGGGCGCGGCGCGGACCCCGAACCGGATCGTGAGGCGGACGGGCGGTGACTTGCTGCCTGGGGGTCGTTCGAGCTCATCCGGCCTCGAGCAGACGACGCAGCGACTCCCGAGACCCTCGTACGCCGATCGGAAGAGGCGGATCGACCTGCGGACGATGCGGGCCGGTGGCAGAGGATCGTGATATGTCGCGACCCCGGCCAGGATACGGGTTGGGACGACAACGTGGATCTTGGCGGCCCGTGGCGAATGCTTGACTCTCTGATGCGGCGTGAGGTCGAACACAGCCCGGTCGATCTACGCCAGGGCCCGTTTGCCTTCGGCGACGAACTGCCCCTGGTCACCTAGCCAAATTGTAGCCGTTCACACCCCGATCGACGGTTGTCAGAGGATGCAGCCTAGCAATTGACAACTTTTGACGGACGGAATCGCTCGAAAAACAGACCAGAATGGCAGCGGCGGGCGTTCGACGACTCGAGGAGAGCCTCGGTGATCGAGGACACGCAACACGCGATGTCACATGGAGCGGCCCTCATGGTTCCAGACCCTTGGAAAACAGGCGTTTTACAATTGTCGATCAGGGTATGAACGGCTACGACGGGGCCGCGCAACGCCTCTGGGAGCGATACTTCGACCGCCTGGTCCACATGGCCCGCAACAAGCTCCGGGGCCGCCCTCGCGCCGTCGAGGATGAGGAGGACGCGGCGCTCAGCGCCTTCGACAGCTTCTGCCGCGGGGCCGCCGGGGGGCGCTTCCCCCAACTGACCGACCGCGACGACCTCTGGCGGCTCCTGGTCGTCCTGACGGCGCGCAAGGCCATCGATCAGGTCGAGAGGCAGGGCGCCGCCAAGAGGGGCGGAGGCCGTCTGGTCGGTGAGTCGGCCGTGGCCGGCATCGAGGATCGGTCTGACTGCAATGGCCTGGATGGGATCGTCGGGCCGGAGCCGACGCCCGACCTCGCCGCCATGGTGATCGAGCAGTACCGCCGGCTCCGCGACGGCCTGGGGGACGACAGGCTGCGGCAGGTCCTCGACCTTCGCCTGGAGGGATACGACCGCGAGGAGATCGCGGCCCGGCTGGGCTGCGCCGTGCGGACCGTGACGCGGAAGCTCGACGTGATCCGGCAGACCTGGCTGGAGAACGAGCCATGAACGCAGACGTCCGGCATTCTGACGAAGCCGGCCGCCCCGCTTCCCCCGCCCATCGGATCGACGCGGCGTGCGACCAGTTCGAGGCCGCCTGGCGCGCGGGTCGAGCGCCGCGGATCGAGACCGGCCGATGCTCGCCAGGGACCGGCTCATCGCCCTCTCAGCGAATTCGGGATAGAATAGGTCAGGAGGAGCGATCTGATGGCTACCATCGAGAACCCATCGAATATCCCTGCCGAAGAGATGGCGGACATGGAAGAGGTGTGCCGCCTGATCGCCGAGGGGAAGCGCGTCACCGATCCCGCCCTGCGCCAGCGCATCTCCGACAGGGCCGAGCAAGTCCGGCGCGAGATGCTCGACCGACATGGGCTGACCAACGTCGCCGTCGATCTGATCCGGGAGGTCCGCGACGAGGAATGAGATCCGTTCTCGATGCCTCCCTCGGGGTCAAGTGGGTGATGAACGAGGTCGATTCCGCGTTGGCCCGCCGCCTCCGCGACAACTACCGCAATCAGGTCCACGACCTGATCGCCCCCGACTCGTTCCCCCTGGAAGCGGCCCACGCCCTCACGAAGGCCGAGCGCCGGGGAATCGTCCCGGACGCCACGAAGCTGTGGGTGGAGCTCATGCTGGATTCACCCCAGCTCTTCCCGTCCCTGCCGTTGATGCTCCGCGCTCTGGCCATTGCCACTCAAGCCCGGGTCGGCGTCTACGATTGCCTCTACGTCGCCCTGGCGGAGCGCGAAGGATGTGAGATGGTCACCGCCGATGCCCGGCTGCTCAACAGCCTTCAGCCGACCTCTCCGTTCATCATCTCGCTGGCCTCGGTGCCGTGATCTTCACGGCCCAGTTGAACCTTGATGGGATCGCCGATCTCACCGTGCTCGATCATGAGGTCGCCTGCACGTGGGGCCACGCGGCGGCGCGGGACAGCGATCCGGGATCGATTCGCCGAGATCGCCCGGATCTCGGTCCCCTGCATGTTTGCAAGCGAACCGGGCCCTGCGTAGAATCAGCCGCTGTGCGATCGGACGATGACCGTCCGCGGACCGCGACGCGGGAACTCGCTGGGATCCGGCAGACCCGGCTGGAGAACGAGCCATGAACGCAGACGTCTCGATGGCCGGCGACGGCCGGCGCCCCGACTCCCCGGTGCGGCGGATCGACGCGGCGTGCGACCGGTTCGAGGCCGCCTGGCGGGCGGGCCGGGAGGCCCGGATCGAGGACTTCCTGGACCAGGCCGAGGCGGCGGACCGCCCCGCCCTGCTCCGCGAACTGCTGGCGCTGGAGATCGACTTGCGCCGCGGCCGTGGCGACCGTGCGACCCCCGCCGACTACCGCGACCGCTTCCCCGGGCAGGGCGATGTCATCGACGCCGCCTTCGCCGCGATGGATACCGGCCCGGTGAGATGACGCCCCGGAGGACGATGGGCGATCGGTGCCTTCTGTTCATCTCCCACCCTGTGGAATGAGGTGCATCACGATGCCGACATCCAGACGATCGCGCTGAAGCAGCGGATGATCGAGCGGGGCATGACCGCCGACGAGATCGTTCGGGTCCTCGGCCCGCCCTCCGAGGCTCGGGACGACCTCTCGGAAGAAGAGGATGGCGCGGCGGGGGTCGTCAACGGCCTATGCGCCGGCGAAGTGATCGTCGATCAGGAGGGCGAGTGGCACTCTGCCCTGGAGCTGCGGCGCAGCGGCGACCGCTACCTCATCCATACCTGCCCGGGCTACGGCGCAGTCGAGATGTCGGAGAACGAATGGGTGAAGGCCGACCGGGTCCGGTTCCCAGCGTCATCGAGCGGCCAGGACGGATCGCCCCGGGGTTCGGCCGACCCCACCTTCGACGCCGGCTCCTGGTGCGGCCATCCGAAGGAGGAGCCGGTGCCAGCGGAGGTCTCATGGCCAGCCGCATGGCGTCCTTCAGCAGGGCGGCCGACATCTCCCCGATCGGACCGGGGGACCGGCCCGAAAGTCGTCGCTTTCCACGATGGTGCAAGGATGGATGCCGCCCGGGATTCACAACGACAATCCAGGTGGCTCGGGCAGGTCGGAAGTGACTGTACGGGACCGATCGATTCGTGCACGCACTCGGCAAGACGGACCTGGCCCTTGTCGGCCCCTTTTTTCAGAATCTGGAAGACGAGTCGCCATCGGATTTCCTATAATCTCAGGACGCCCGGTCGTGCGGTCGGCGTTCGGAGTGCGCGGGCGAGTGGAGAAAGGGGCTCGGGTAGAATTCAGACCCGGACACAGCAATGCGGAATGTGCGAAACGAACCCAGTTTTTCATAAGATCTTCACAATTTCGAGCCGGCAGTGCATGCAATGACCAGGCTTCAGCACCCCAAAAATCGTTGAAACGAACCCAGGTCTTCACATGATCTTCACAATTCTGATGCGGTAGCGCATGCAATAATGGGAGTTGTCCCTGTCAAGGATCCGACCGCCGACGGCCGCTGCCCTCTATCCCCGATCGAGAGCGTCCCTTTAGCCGCCAGCCGATCCAGCAACGATGCATCGCGAGTATCGACCGGACGATATGCATCATGGGGAGAGCGTCGTCTTCGGCGCGTCGGTCGCCGCTGAGGCTCCCGACGATCGTGCGCTCGTGTCCTTCACGGCGCTCCTGGGCGTGCTGATCGGGGCCGACGTCCTGCTGGGTCTACTCGGTTGGGATCAGGGACGGTTCCCCCTCAGGCTCTCGCCGGGGATGATCGCGGCGCTGCTGGGCGCCGTGTACATCGTCTATGGCACGCTCCAGTCGCTGCTGCACGGCCGGGTCGGGGCGGACCTGGCCCTGGCGCAGGCGTGCCTGGCGGCCCTGGTCATCGGCCAGCCGTTCGTGGCGGCCGAGGTCGTCTTCATCGCGCTGGTGGGCGAGGTCCTGGAGGCCTGGACCTTCGCCCGGACGCGTCGGGCCCTGGGCCGCCTGGTCGAGCAGACGCCGCGCACCGCCCGGGTGCGCCGCGACGGCCAGGAGGTCGAGGTTCCGGCCGACCAGGTCGCGACCGGCGATCGCGTTGTGGTCGGGCCGGGCGAGCGCATCCCGGTCGATGGGACCGTCCAGGCGGGTCGGTCCACGGTCGATCAATCGGCCTTGACCGGCGAGTCGCTCCCCATCGACAAGGGGCTCGGCGACGCCGTGTTCACCGGCACGATCAACCAGTTCGGGGCGATCGAGGTCGTCGCCGAGAAGGTCGGCGGCGACACGACGTTCGGCCAGGTGCTGAAACTCGTCGCGCAGGCCAGGCGCCGCAAGGCCCGGATCGAGAAGGTCGCCGACCGCCTGGCGCGCTACTTCCTCCCCGTCGTCGAGCTGGCCGCCCTGGCGACCCTCCTGATCGGATACCTCGCCGGCTGGCCCGACGTCTGGTCGCGGACCGTGGCCGTGCTGGTCGTCGCCTGTCCCTGCGGCCTGGTCCTGGCGACTCCGGCCGCGATGCTCGCCAGCATGGCCTGGCTGGCTCGGCACGGCGTGTTGATCAAGGGAGGCTCGGCGCTGGAGAGCCTGGCGGCCTGCGACACCTTCGCCTTCGACAAGACCGGGACGCTGACTCGAGGCTCGCCCCAGTTCACCAGCCTGATCGCCCTGGAGGGATTCGACGAGGAGTCTCTCCTGCGCCTGGCGGCGTCGGCGGAGTCGGCCAGCCGCCATCCCCTGGCGGCGGTCGTCGTCGCGGAGGCGCGGCGACGCGGACTCGGGCTGATCGAGCCCAGCGAGGTCAACGTCCTGCCCGGCGCCGGAGTGCACGCCCGTTGCGCCGCGACAGGCGACGACCAGTCGCACACGGTCCTGGTCGGCAACCGTCGCCTCCTGGCCGAGCAGAACATCACGCCGGACCCGCAAGCCGAAGCGATCCTGGGCCAGCTCGATGCCCGGGCGCAGACCGCGCTGCTGGTCGCGGTTGACGGCGCGGTGGCCGGGGTGATGGGTGTCCAGGACGCGATCCGGCCCGAAGCCCACGACGTGATCCACGACCTGCGGCACCTGAAGATCAAGGAGATCGCGATCCTGACCGGCGACCGGGAGCCGGCCGCCCGGGCGGTGGCCAGGCGGGTGCACGCCGACACCGTGGCCGCCGAGCTGCTGCCGGCGGACAAGGCCCGCTGGATCGAGGAGCGGCGCACTGCCGGTCGGCGCGTGGCCATGGTCGGCGACGGGATCAACGACGCGCCGGCCCTGGCCCGGGCCGATGCCGGCATTGCGCTGGGGGGCATCGGCGCGGACCTCGCGGCGGAGGCCGGCAACTTGATCCTCCTGGGCGATCCGCTCCGCGTGCTGCCGGAGCTGCTCCGCCTGGCACGGAGCACGGTCGCGATCATCCGCCAGAACATCCTCGGCTTCGCCTTCGGGCTCAATGCCGTGGCGATGCTCTCGGCCACCTTCGGCATCCTCGGACCGGTCGCCGCCGCGGTGCTCCACCAGGCCGGCTCGCTGCTGGTCCTGCTCAACTCGATGCGGCTGCTGGTCTTCGGCGACTGGGCCGAGCTGCCGCCGGTCCGCCAGCTCCGGCGGCTCGGCGCCGCGATCGCGCGCCTCGACGACCGCGTCGACCTCCCGGCGGTCTGGGGATGGATCGGGACCCGGCACAGGATCATCCTGGGCGGACTGGCCGGCGCGCTGCTCCTGGCCTATGCGACGAGCGGCTGGACGGCGATCGGGCCGAGCGAGCTGGGGGTGCTCCAGCGCTTCGGCCGGTACGAAGCCACGCTCGGGCCGGGGCTGCACCTCCGCTGGCCCTGGCCGATCGAACGCGTCCAGACCGTGGCGCCGGACCGGGTCCGGAGCCTGGAGATCGGCTTCCGCGCGGCGCGGCGGCCCGACGCCCTGACCGTGGGCTGGGAGTCGACCCACGGCCGCAGCCAGGGTGATCCCGCCGAGGACGAGGCCCTGCTCCTGACTGGAGACAGCCGCTACGTGGAGCTGGCCGCCACGCTCGAGTATGCGATCGACGGGGAGGATCCGGAATCGCTCCGCCGCTTCGTCTTCGAGGTCGACGCCGCCGAAGCCGCCGTGCGGTCGCTGGCGGAGTCGGCCGTGCGCGAGGTCGTGAGCCGTCGGGAGCTGCTCGACCTGCTGACCGCGGGTCGTCGCGCCGCGGAGGAGGCGGCCGCCGAGCTGCTGCAAAACCGGCTGCGTGTCGATCGGTTCGGCATCGCGGTCCGCCGGATCGCGTTCCAGGACATCCATCCTCCGCTGGCCGTCCTCGACGTCTACCGTGAGGTCTCGCGGGCGACCAGCGACCGTCAGCGGCGGATCAACGAAGCGGGCGCGTACCGCGACCAGGTGCTCGCCGAAGTGACCGGCCGGTCCCAGGCCCTGCGCCACGCGGCCGAGGCGGCCCGGGCCCGGCAGCTTGCCCTGGCCGCCGCCGCAGCCGACCGTTTCAGCTCCCTGCTGGAGGCGCGCCAGTACGCCCCGTCCCTCACCGATTTTCGACTCTTCTGGAAGGCGGTCGCCGACGCTCTCGCCGGCAAGGCCAAGCTCGTCCTCGGCGAGGAGCCGGCACGCCGCCGCCACCTGGTCCTGCCGGAAGCCCCGTGGGAGGTGATGCTGCCGGCACTTGGCAAGGACTCACCGGCCGCCGGTAACCGATGAGTGAACCGCTCCTGTCCCGGTCTCCAGAGCCGAAATCATGAAGCACCCATTCCGCTGGATCCTCGCGATTCTCCTGGTCCTGGCCCTGGGGGGCATGGCGATCGTGTCGTGTGTCGCCGTGGATGAGACCGAGTTCGCCATCGTGACCAGCTTCGGCCGGGTCGTGGCCGTCTATGGCGACGACCCCGGCGAGGCGGGGCTGCATCTGAAGGCGCCCTGGCAGTTCGCCCTGAAGGTCGACCGGCGGCTCAAGGTGTTCGACCCCGCGCCGCGCGAGGTCATCACCGGGGACAAGCGGAACCTGGAGGTCGCGCCTTATGTCGTCTGGCGCGTGGCGGATCCGGTCCGGTTCGTGCGCGGCTCGGGGAGTCACGAATCGGCCGAGGCCCGGCTGGATGAGCGCGTCTCGGCCGGCCTCAGCGCCGCGATCGGTCGCCGCGACCTGGCCGCGATGGCCTCGACCGACGCGGGAAAATGGGCGCTGGACGCCCTGGTGCGCGACGTGTGGGACGCGGTCGCCCCGGCGGCCCGCGCGGAGCTGGGCGTCGAGGTGCGAGACATCCGGCTGCGGCGGTTCAGCCACCCGGTGGAAGTCCGGCCGGCCGTCTTCGACCTGATCCGCAGCGAGCGCCGCCAGGTCGCCGCCAAGCTGCGGGCCGAGGGCGATGCCCAGTTCGTGACGATCACCAGCCAGGCCGACCGGATGCGCGACACGATCCTGGCCGAAGCCGAGGCCGACGCCCGTCGGATCCGCGGCACCGCCGAGGCCGAGGCGACGCGCCTGCTGAATGAGGCCCACGCGCGCGACCCGCGGTTCTTCGCGTTCCTCCGCACGCTCGAGTCGTATCGCGCGATCCTCGACGACCGGACCACCGTGGTGCTCTCCGCCTCCAGTCCGCTGCTGAAACTGCTGGTCCAGGGCCCATCGTCCGAGCCGATACCGGGTTCGTCGACCGCCGCGCGAACACCCGAAGGTCCGGCGCTCCAGAAGGCGGCAGGCCACCCATGAACAGGGACTGGAAGAAACTTCTGGCAGCGCTGGCAGCCGGTCTGGGACTGGCCGTCGCCCTGTTCGTCGCGGCCGGGTGGTGCCTGGTCGCGCCCGGCGAGGTCGTGGTGGTCCGCCGGCTGGGCCGACTGGTCGAGCCCCCCTGGGGACCGGGCTTGCACTGGCGGTTTCCCCTGGGGATCGACCGGCTGGACCGCGTCCGTTCCGACGCCGTGCGGCACGTGACGATCGGCCAGGCCGGTCCGCCGGGCGGGGATCAGGAGCCCTCGACCGGCGAGGCCCTGACCGGCGACCTCAATCTGGTGCGAATCCAGGCGACCGTCCAGTACCGGGTGGCGCGGCCCGTCGATTTTGTCTTGCACGCGGAGCCGGCCGAGCACCTGCTCGCGCGCTCCGCGGAGGCGAGCCTCACGCGGGCGCTGGCCCGCCGGGGCGTCGACGCCGTGCTCCGCTCGGACCGGCAGCTCATCGCCCGGGACGTCGAGCGGGACCTTCAGGCTGACTCCGACCGACTCGCACTCGGCGCGGCGATCCTGGGCGTGAGCCTGACCGACGCGCGGCCCCCCGTCGAGGTCGCCGCCGACTTCGCCGCCGCCCAGGCCGCCGAGAGCCATCGCGATCGCCGGGTCCACGAGGCCAGGACCCACGAGGCCGTCCAGCTCACCGCCGCCAAGGCGCAAGCCGAGGCCGCCCGCGAGGCCGCCCGCGCCGACGCGACACGGACCACCCTGCACGCCCGCGCCGAGGCCCAGCACTTCCTCACCCTGATGGCGGAAGCCCGGCGCTCCCCGGACCTCACGATCCGCCGCCTGTACATCGAAACGCTGCAAGACCTGCTCGATCGGGTCCGGCGCAAGCTGATCCTGCCGCCCGGCGATTCCCTCGACCTGACGGTCTTGGGCCTGCGCGGAGACGACGCGCCCCGGCGCGGACCGCCGCTCGATCCGCCTCACACCCGGGAGCCGGGACCGCACCCTTGACCTTGCCGACCCCGTTCCCGATCGCATCGCTCCCCGCCTCGCCGCCGTCCGGCTGAAGCGAGTTCTCTTCGGCGTCGGCCACGGCGGGAGGACCCCCTCGGGACCTGCGGCCCACGGTTTGGATCGCCAGCCCCGAGATGACGGCGGCCGACAGGAGCAGGATCACGTCCCAGTAGGCCACCCATGCGCTCGTGTTCGCGATCACCGCCGGGCTGTCCCTGTGGAACAGGAGACCGCTGTAGGCCGGCAGCACGCTTGCCAGGGCCAGGCCCGACCGGGAACGGGGCGTTCGATGGCGTGACCCGGTCGCCTTGCCACTGGGACCTCTGGCCGAACAACGTCCTCGTCGGGGCGGACGGCCGGTGGTGGGTCCTGGATTGGGACGGCCTGTCGGTCGGCGACGAGGCCGAGGACCTTGCGACCCTGGTGTGGCCCTTCGTCCATTCCACGGCTAAGGACTGGCGAGGGCTCCTCGGCGACGTGGGAGATGAGCGGTTCTCGGCTCGGATAGACCTCCACGTGCGCGCCATCGCACTCGACTACCTGATCGATGTGCTGGCGGACTGGGCCGATTGCGACGTCCCGGAGTGGCGCGACGAGGTCCGCCGGCGGAAGGAGGAGGAGCACCGGCGGTATCTCGACTGGTACTTGAGCCACTGGGGATGATCGGAGCGCCGATCCGCCGTCGGACCCCCGCCTCAGGGTTCAGCCGGATCCAGGAGGTCCCGCTGGGCCGCGGGTGGGTTGGGCCTTGACGTCGCCTCGCCCGGGTGGCGAACCCGGATCCAGTGGTCGGTGAAGAGGATGTGTTGTCCGGAGTCGACCCGGGGCATGTGACAGTCGACACAGTGTCCCTGCGGCGTGACAGGTCAGGCAGATGGGCCGGGAAGCCGGTGATCGGGCTCTGCGGGCCGAATCCCCCGGCTCTCCGGCCGAGCGAGCCAGCCCGACTGTCCGCTTTCCGTGCTTTCATTGAGATCGAAGCGCTCTCTCAGAGGATGTGGGGCAGCCGCCCCCGGCTGCCCTCTGCCAGCCGGGGGCGGCGGGCCCACGAAAAAAACCTGGACGCTGGCCGAGCCATCGACTGAAATGTCAGGAGGCCGACGGGAAGGAGACCCGAGCTCGCCGCCGAGACGAACACCTCCGGGAACGACCGCCCATGCCATCTTCGAGGTCGCAGCGATCGCCTGGGTTGAAGTGGGCGAGTGGTGCTGCGATGCTCTTGGCCGCCCTGGCGAGCCTGGGGTACCTGGTGTGGGGCCGCTCTCGGGAGCCGAGTCTGGATGGGATCCGCCGCGCGATCGCCGCGCAGCGCTGGGCCGAGGTGGAAGCCGGCCTGCGTCAATGGTTGCGGCGGCATCCCCGGGACGGTGACGCCTGGGAGATGCTCGGGGGTCTCCTGGTCGATCGGGGTCGTACCGAGGAGGCCCTGACGGCTTTACGGCAGGTGCGCGCGCGGGATGAAGGCTGGGTGCACGCCCAGACGCTCCTCGGCGAGATCGCGGTCCGGCAGCGGCGTCTCGCGGAGGCCGAGCGGATTTTCCGAGGTGTGGCCGAGCGCGACCGGCGGGACGTCAAGCCGCTCGAACGGCTGGCCTCCCTTCTGGTCCTGGAACGGAGGACCGCCGAGGCGCGCGAGGTCCTCCGGCGGCTGTTCCAGGTCTCGCGCCAGCCTCGCCACCTCGTCGACAGCATCCTGGTTACCCAGATCGAGTCGGAAGTCCAGGACTCCAGCCCGGAGCTCGAGGAGTTCCTGCGCCAGACGCCCGACGATCCCTGGCTGGGCCGGGCCTGGGGCCTTTTCTTGCACGCGCACGGCCGGTCGGCCGAGGCTCGGCCCTACCTCGAGGCGGCGGCCGTCGCTTTCGAGGACGACCCCCTGGGGCGGTTCGCCCTGGCGGAATGCCGGATGGCCCTGGGGGACTCCCAACACGATCTCGCCCTCCTCGGCACCCCGCCGAGCCGGGCCGTCGATGCCTCACGGTGGTGGGTGTTGCGCAGCAGGCTGGCCGAGGCCTGGGGCCGGGACGAGGAGGCCCTGCTGGGCTTGCAGAAGGCCGTCGCGGCGGATCCCCGCAACGCGGAGGCCCACTACCGCCTTGGACAGGTCCTGATCCGTCGTGGTGACCGGCCGGCAGCCCGGGTCCACCTGGACCGCGCCGAGGCCCTCGGCGTCCGGGACGACCGCTTGAAACGCGAGCTCCGGCGCCTGCTCCGCGAGCCCTTCGACGGCGACGCGCTGCTGCGGATCGGTCAGCTTTGCCAGGAGGTCGGAATGACCGCCGAGGCGCGAGATTGGTTCGAGCTGGCCCTCCAGCGCGATCCGCGACACCGTTCCCCGCCCCCGGGATTCGACCCGGCGCGCCTCGCGCCTTGGGACGACGGTCCGGCCGTGGCCCTCTCCCGGCCCGTGCTCAAGGCGTCGGCATCGCCGCGGCCGCTCGAGGGCACCCCCCAGATGGCGGCCCAATCGGACTCCGGTCCCCGGTTCGAGGACATTGCCCCGCGGTCGGGAGTTCGATTCCGGTACGAATGCGGGGCGACCCCCAACTTGTTCATCGGCGACACCATGGGCGGCGGCGTCGCCCTGTTCGATTATGATGGTGATGGTTGGCTCGACATTTACTTCGTCAACGGGTGCCGTTTGCCCTTCGATCGGCGATCTCCCCCCGGGCCGAACAGGCTGTATCGCAACCGGGGCGATGGGACCTTCGAGGATGTCACCGAGCGGGCCGGGGTCGCCGGGCGTGGTTACGGGATGGGCTGCGCCGTGGGCGATTTCGACAACGATGGGCACGACGACGTGTTCGTGACCGGGCTGGGCCAGACCGTCCTCTATCGCAATCGGGGAGATGGCACGTTCGAGGAGGTCACGGAACGCGCCGGGGTCTCGTCCTCGCGCTGGACGACCGCCGCGGGTTTCGGCGACCTGGATGGGGACGGCGACCTGGACCTGGTGGCCGTCACCTACGTCGAGGCCGACCCCGCGTCCGCAGTCGAATGCCGGGATAAGTCCGGCAGGCGGATCCACTGCCAGCCCGAACGGTTCCCGGCCCAGCTCGATCATCTCTTCCGCAACAATGGGGACGGCACGTTCACCGACGTCAGCCGGGAGGCGGGGATCGAAGTCCCCGAGGGGAAGGGCCTGGGCCTGGCCATTGCCGATCTCGACGGGGACGGCCGGCTCGACCTCTTCGTGGCCAACGACGGGACGGCGAACTTCTTGTTCCGCAACCGCGGCGGACTGCACTTCGAGGAGGCCGGCCTCACCGCGGGGGTGGCGTACGACGGGACGGGGCAGCCCACCGCGAGCATGGGCGTGGTGGCCGAGGACCTCAATGGTGATGGCCGCATCGACCTGTTCCACACCAACTTCATCAACCAGGCCAACACCCTGCGCTGGAACCTGGGCGGCGGCCAGTTCGTCGACGCGACCCTGGCGGCGAACCTGGCCGCCCCGAGCCGTTCCAAGACCGGGTTCGGCACCGTGGCGCTCGATGTCGACAACGACGGGACTCTCGACCTCTTCGTGGGCAACGGTCATACCGATGATCAGCCCTGGCTCAACACGCCGATGGCCCAGGCCGCGCAGTTGTTCCTGGGCCGGGAGCACGGCCGTTTTACCCCGGCGGGAACCGAGGTCTCGCCCTATTTCGTGCACCCGGTGGTCGGCCGCGGCGTGGCCGCGGGCGACCTGGACAACGATGGCCGAGTCGACCTGGTCGTCGTGCATCGCGATGCGCCGGCGGCCGTGCTCCGCAACCGCACGAGGGGCGGTCATTGGTTGGGACTGCGTCTGCGCGGGACGCGATCCGGCCGGACTCCTGTCGGGGCGCGCGTGGTCTGCCGCGCCGGCCGCCGATCCGCGGTGCGCTGGGTGACCAGTGGGACAAGCTATTTGTCCGCGAGTGACAGCCGGCTCTGGTTCGGGCTCGGGTCTGCCCGGATGGTCGAGCACCTCGAAGTCCGCTGGCCCTCCGGGATGGTGCAGGCCTGGTCGAACCTGCCGGCCGACCGCATCCTCGACCTCCAGGAAGGGGACAACCTCGCGGTTCACGCCGTCCGCCCCCGAGTCAGTTCCCCTTCCCGCGGCGAAACGGACCACCGATAATAGCGTTCAGTCGTGCGAACCGATGCCGGCCGGAGACTCACGCGCACATGAACAGGACCACGCTCGCCGATCCGACTCTCGCCGCGCCGGGCGCCGCCCGGACGGCCCGGCGTGCCCTGGCCATCGGCGCCGCGGTCCTGGCCCTGGCGGTCGCGGGATGGCTCGGGTGGCACTGGCGACGCGGCTTCGTTCCCGGGCACTGGGAAGCGGTCGAGCGTGGTCGTGCCTATCTGCGCTTTGGTCGTCCCGACCTGGCGCTGAATGCCGTCAGTCACGTCCGGGATGAGGCGCCCGGCTCGGGCGAGGCCATGACCGTCGCCGGGCTGGCCTTGATCCGGCTCGGCCAGTACCACTTGGCCCGGCTGGCGCTGGAGCGCGCGGTGCAGCTCCAGCCGAATCAATTCGAGTCCGCCGTGACGCTGGCCGAATTGCAGTTCGCCCTGGGTCACGGCAAACGCGGGGTCGAGGTGCTCGAGGGGGCCGCTCGGCTCCGACCGCGCGAGTTCCCCGTCTGGCTGAACCTGGGCAAGGTCCTCCAGGACCTGGGCGACTTCCCCAGGGCGATCCAGGCGTATGAGAAGGCCGTCCGGCTCAGGCCCGGGGACCGCGCGGCGCTGGTCGGCTTGATCGGCTGCCTGATGGCCAGCGACCAGGCCGAGGAGGCCCAGACCTGGGTGACCAGGGCGCTTCAGCAGTTTCCCGACGACCCGGTCATGCTGGGTTACGGCGCGCGCGCGGCGTTCGACGCCAATCGGTTCGAGGCGGCGCTTTCCCTGGCCGATCGGGCGCTGGCGCACGACCCGCGCAACCTGGATGCCTTGCTGGCCTGCGCCCGGACTCATGTCGCCCGCGCGCACTGGGACCAGGCCCTGGTCGTCGCGGAGCGTGCCGTCGCGGCCGCGCCCAACGATCTGGGCGCGCTCCAGTTGCTCCAGAAGATCGAGACCCGGCTGGGGCTGAAGGAGCGGGCCGCGGCGACCCAATCCCGGCGCGAAGCCTCCCAGGAGCGCATCGCACGGATGAACCAGCTCGGCGCGGAGATCGCACGCCACCCCGAGGATCCGCGGATTCCCTGGCAGATGGGGCAGACAGCTCAAGAGTCGGGCTCATTCCTGCTGGCCAGCCGTTGCTTCCAGGCGGCGCTGGCCCTCGACGCGAGCTTCCAGCCGGCACGCCAGAGCCTGAAGGCCCTGCACGCCGCGCATCCGGAGCTGGCGCAGGCGTCCGGCCGGCCGCTTTCCCTCCCCGCGCTGGCGGACTCGTCGTCTTCGTCGTCCACCACATCCCCCTGAGGTCAGGTCAGGTCACATAGGAAGGCCGAGGTCGGGCCATGAGCTGGGTTCGAGCGAGCGGAGCATCGAGCGAGCGGTCGTCGCGTCCCACGACGGAGGCGACTCCCGGTCCGAGGGATCGCGTCGCCCCGCACGTGCTGTTGCGCTGGCTCGCGATCCTGGGTCTGCTCCTGGGCGGCTCCGTGGTCCTGGCGGTTTGCCGGAACGTCGCGTTTTCCCCGGCCAGGCGCCCCGGCGCAGGGCTCTCGGGGGGCACAACCGCAGGCATCGGGCCGGGTGCGGTCAACCTGGTCTCGACTCGACTGAACCGGACCCAGCCCCAGGATCCGAGTCCATTCCGATTCGCCGAGATCGCCCGGCAGGCCGGGATCGACTTCGTGCATTTCTCCGGGATGACCGCGGAGAAGTACCTACCGACGTCCAACGGCTCGGGGGTGGCCATCTTCGACTTCGATGGCGATGGCAAGCTCGACCTCTACTTCGCCACCGGGACGCTCCTGCCGCTGGGCACCGCTCGGAACGGGCCGAACCGGCTCTACAAGAACCTGGGCGACAACCGCTTTCAGGACGTCACCGGCCACTCGGGGCTAGGCTTCGCCGGCTATTGCCACGGGATCGTGGTCGGTGACATCGACAACGACGGCGACCCGGACGTCTTCCTCTGCAATTACGGTCCGAACGTGCTCTTCCTGAACAACGGCGACGGCACGTTCCGGGATATCAGCCACTCGGCGGGGATCGACCGCCCCAACTGGTCCTCCGGCGGAGCATTCCTCGATTACGACAATGATGGAGACCTCGACCTCTACGTGGCCAATTACGGTCAGTGGACGCTGCCGCACGACGATCGGTTCTGCGGCGACGCGCAGGGGAAAGTGCGGACCTACTGCATCCCCACGTCCATCAAGCCGGCCCGCCATGTTCTCTACCGCAATAACGGCGACCTGACCTTCACCGACGTGACCGAGGCGGCGGGCGTCGGCCGGACCGATGGCCGCGGCTTCGGCGTCGTCGCGGCCGACCTCAACGGCGACTGCCGAGTCGACCTCTACGTGGCCAACGATATGTGCCCGAACTTCGTGTACCTCAATCGCGGCAACGGCACGTTTCAGGACGTCACGGAATCCTCGGGTGCCGGCTACGGCGCGCGGGGCCAGACCCACGCCGGGATGGGCGTCGACGCCGAGGATATCGACGGCGACGGCTGGGTCGACCTGGTCGTCACCAATTACTGGAATGAGCCCAACTCGCTGTATGTGGGCCTGGGAGACGGCCTGTTCGAGGATCGGACGCCCAGCAGCGGGATGGCCAGTGACAGCACGCCCTGGGTCGGCTGGGGCTGCGCGCTGGCGGACTTCGACAACGACGGCTGGCCCGATTGCTTCGTCACCAACGGCCATGTGGACGACAACCTCGATCAGATGGGGTACAACAGCCCGTATGCCCAGCCCCCCTTGCTGCACCGCAACCTCCAGGGACGCCGGTTCCGATTGGCCACGCGCGATGCCGGGGCGTACTTCGACGCGGATCACGTCGGCAGGGGTGCGGCCTTCGGCGACCTGGACGACGATGGCGACATCGATATCGTCATCAATCACAAGGACGCGGCGCCGGCGCTGTTGCGGAACGATACCAGGACGACCCATCACTGGATCCGCCTGTCCCTCGTGGGCACGGTCAGCAATCGCGACGCCATCGGAGCGCGCGTCGAGGTCGAGCTGGCCGGCCGCAAGCTCGTCCGTCAGCGCAAAGGCGGGACGAGCCTGGAGAGCGCGCACGATCCCCGGCTCCTGATCGGCCTGGGAGATCAGCCGGAGGCGCAGAAGGTGACCGTCCGCTGGCCCTCCGGGCGCGTCAGCGTCGCCGAACACCTGGCCGCTGACAGGAGCTACCGGGTCGTGGAACCGCGCGATCCGGCCGGCGCGGCCACACGGGGGTCGTTCGAGGTCCTCGGGATCTCGGGAAACGCTCGACATCGGGAGTAACGGCCTCATGGGATCGCGGCACGGACCATCGATGCGCCTCGCCGCCAAAGTGATCCTGGGAATCGCCCTGACCCTGGCGCTCGGGACAGGCCTGGCCCGGTGGGTCGAGACGCTCGCCCACCGGCCGTCGGCGTTTCCGGGCTACACCCTGGTCGCCCCTCTGTTATCGACGAATACTCATTTAGTCGATATGGAGGGGAGAATCGTGCGGACCTGGACCAGCGAGTACACGGCGGGCCAGACGGCCTACCTGCTGGAGAACGGGCACCTGCTCCGCGCCGGCCAGGTCCTCCCGGCGGAGCGACTCCTCGTCGGCCCCGCCGCGGGGGGACGGGTTCAAGAATTCACCTGGGAGGGCGAGCTCGTCTGGGACTTCAAGTTCCACAACGCCAAGCAAGTCCCCCACCATGACATCGCGCGGCTGCCCAACGGCCACGTGCTCCTGCTGGTCTGGGAGCTCAAGACCGCCGAAGAAACCATCGCCGCCGGACGGCGGCCGGAGGCGGTGGCCGGTCCCTGGCTCGCCGATTCGGTCCTCGAGGTCAGGCCGACGGGCCCGACGACCGGTGAGGTGGTGTGGGAATGGCACGTCTGGGACCACTTGATTCAAGATCGGGATGCCTCCCGGGCCAATTACGGGGAGGTCGCCGCACATCCCGAGTTGATCGACATCAACGTCGGCGAGAGTCTCGCGACGGAGGTCGCGCGCACCACACCATCGCCCGACACCCTGAAGACGCTTCGGAGCATCGGGTACGTGGGCTCTCGCAGCCAGAGGGCAGCCCCAGAGATCACTCCGGACTGGACTCACATCAACGCGGTCGCCTACAACGCCGAGCTCGATCAGATCATGCTGACGGTCCGCCAGTTCCACGAGTTCTGGATCATCGACCACAGCACGACCCCGGCCGAGGCGGCGGGTCACACCGGAGGCCGTAGCGGCAAGGGCGGCGATCTTCTCTACCGATGGGGGAATCCCCAGGCCTATCGCGCCGGCACCAAGGCGGACCAGCGGCTCTTCGCCCCGCATGATGCGCAATGGATCCCGCGGGACCGTCCCGGCGCGGGGCACGCCTTGGTGTTCAACAACGGTCTGGGCCGGCCGGGGGGCGACTACTCGTCGGTGGACGAGCTCGTCCTGCCGGTCGACGCCCACGGCCATTACGTCCGCGAGCCGGGGATGTCCTACGGGCCGAACGAACCCATCTGGCGCTTCACGGCCCCCACGAAGACCGAGTTCTTCGCCGGGTTCATGTCCGGTGCCCAGCGACTTCCCAACGGGAACACGCTCATCTGCAATGGCGTGAGCGGGACGATCTTCGAAGTGACTCGGAACAAGGAGGCTGTCTGGACCTACACGTACGCCGAGACCGGCAAGTCGCGGTCGAGCGGCTCGGCCCCCCCGGGCAGGAATCCGGTTTTCCGCGCCTACCGCTACGGAGTGGACTACCCAGGCCTGGCCGGCAGGGACCTGCGGCCGGGCGGTTAATATCGACCACCGCCGGATCTCCGCGCCGTGCGCGCGTCCTGGGAATTCCAAATAACAGATTCCAGATTCCAAATGAGGATGAATCTGGATTTGGGAATGATGAATCTGGAATCCGCCATGCCTCATAACAGATTCCAGATTCCAAATGAGGATGAATCTGGATTTGGGAATGGTGAATCCGGAATCCGCCATGCCTCATAACAGATTCCAGATTCCAAATGAGGATGAATCTGGATTTGGGAATGATGAATCTGGAATTTGGAATCTGGAATCTGCCATTCCTCTTGGGTTGCGGCCGAAGGCCGCGTTAGGGGGTCTTCGAGGCCGAATCCTCCGAGCGTTGCCGGGAGGATCCGAGCAACGCCACCAGCGCGATCACCCCGGCGGTCGAGACGATCGCGCCGATCCGGAACGAGGCCGGCTGGAAGGCATAGATCAAGGTATGCTCCCCGGCCGGCACGGCAGCCCCGCGCATGATTCGGTTGGCCTGCCAGATCGGCGCCGGCCGACCGTCGATCGTCAGGTGCCAGCCCGGATAAAACGTGTCGGCCAGGATGACCAGGCCCGGCCAGTCGAGCGTGGCCCTCAGCTCCACCCGCTGGGGCTCATGCTTGACGATGGCCACCGACTCCGATGGCCCAACCGGCCTGGGGGAGAGGAACCCCTGGAGCGATTCCTTGTCGTCGGTCTCGATCAAGGCCAGCGCGCGGAGGTCGAGGACGGTCCGATCGGGGTCGATCCACATCGGGTCATTCATGAAAACCAGGGTCCGGGTCAGCCGGGCGCGGGCGTCGGGATCCCGGGCCGGGGGGCGGATCCGCGCATGGTGGACGATCCAGGCGCGCGGGTAGGCGGCCCGATTGCGGCGGAGCTGCCAGTCCTGGCGCACGCCCCAGGGCTCGCTTCCGTCGCGGGATTGCCGCTCGGAGAGGACTTCCGGGCTAGGGTGAATCAATTCCGTCTGGTCCAGGAACGAGGCGAAGCCCCGATCCGGGCTGATCCAATCCGGCACCGCGGGGAGGAGGAAATAGCGGGCACCCCAGAGGTCGAAGCTGCGCCTGGGGAAATAGATCACCGGCTGGCTCGCCGGGACGCCCAGGACCCGGGCCATCCCGCGGGGGACGGGCATCGGTTGCGGGTGGAAGAAGGCCGTGTAGTCCTCGATCTCGAGGGACCCGATCGTCGTGGAGTACTCCAGGCCCATCGGCAGGCCGTACAGCGGAAAGAGCGTCGCGCGCGCCCAGGCCGTCAGCTCCTGGTACCGATGAGCTGAGCCGGTGGTGGCAAACTGGAGCGGGAACCAGCCGCCAGGCATCCGGTGGACCCGGAACGGGCCCGGGGCGGGCTCCGCGCGCTCGGCGGCCTCGATGCACCGGGCCGCCTCGGACGGCGCCTCGAAGTCGGCCTGGGGCGCGGTCCGGACCAGGCGGGCGTTGGCCAGGGCTAAATCGACGGCCAGGAACACCAGGGCGAGCGCGCCGGCGATGCGGGGTCGGCGCGGGGCCGCGCGCGCCAGGGCCAGGCTTGCCGCGAAGACGATCGCGCCGTGGGCCAGGGCGCGCTCCGTCTCGCCCCAGGCGCCGGCGACGTCCGCCGGGCCGAACATCGGGTCGCCGGGGACCTGGCCGGCCAGGTGGGCGACCGCGCGGCCCCGGGCCGCCCAGGCCGCGATCAGCCCGACCAGGCTGGCGCCCAACCCGGCCAGGCTCAGACGCCGGAGCCGCCGCGTCGCCGGCGCTTCCGACGTCGCGCGATCCCAGCCCACGCCCGCCAGGACCGCCAGACCCGCCGCGGTGAACGTCGCCAGCTTGGCTGGGTAACGGAACGCGTCGAACCCGGGCAGGAGCATCGCCAGCAGCCCATAGGGGCTGCCGGCCCCGTCGGGGAGAAGCTCATCGGGGCGCGGCTGGCCCAGGGGAGGGTCATGCGGTCCGAGCGTGGCGGGGAACAGGCCCCACCGGGCCCACCAGAGCGGGCTGCCGTACTTGCCCAGGCTCGCCGCCAGCGCCACCACCGCCACGGTTGTCAGCCAGGCGCGCCAGGGCGGCCCGCCACGCCAGCCGGCGGCGCTGAGTGCCAGCACCAGTGCGAATCCTCCCAGGTAGACCGAGTCCACCCAGAGCTCATGGCCTCCGACCGGTGGGATGGCCTGGAGCCAGGAGCGACTCTCGGGGGAGCTGGTCCCGAAGATGTTGGGCCAGACCAGCTCGGCGATCCGCCAGGGGTCCAGGCTGTATCGGTACAGATTGGTCGCGGAGATGCCGGCCGCGCGCCAGGTCCGGCCGGTGAACTCCAGCACGGGCAGGAGCTGCACGGCCGCGAGGGCCAGTGCCAGGGCGCAGGCACCCATCAGCCGGGCCAGCCTCGGCGCCAATCGGGCCTCGGCACGATGGCGGTGCCAGTGCCACGCCAGCCCCAGGATCGCGGCCACCCATGCGGTCAGGACCAGCCCCTTCGTCACCAGCAACCCGGGCCGCACGATCCGCGGGGATGCCAGGCCCAAGGTGGCCGCGACCCAAAGGCCGACCGCGCCCAGAACCATTGGCCTGGTCAAGACCCAGCTTCGACGATTACCGCCGCGGCCTGTCAGGACGAGGGCATAACCGGCCCCGCAGAGGGCCGTCAGGTAGGCCGCCTGGGCGTCGCCGTCAAGCACTTGCATCGCCAGGACCACGCCGAGCCCGACCATACCCCGCCGCCGCCCCTGCCTCAGGAGGTGGTCGATCGCGCACAGGCCCCAGGGAATCCACGCGGCCCCGACCAGCACCAGCGGGTTGCCATACAGCAACAGCACCGGGGCTCCGAACGCGTAGCTCAGTCCTCCCAAACAGGACCCCACCCAGCTCAGGCCGCACGACCGCGCCAGGGCCAGCAGGCCCAGGAAGGCGACGATCGTATGCACGATCACGTAGAGCCGGGCGGCCCAGGCGTAAGGGAGCGCGGCATAGAGCACCTTGCCGGGATAAAGCACGGCGGCCATCGGGTCGCCCAGGAGGGGCTGGCCGGCGTTATGCCCGGGGTCCCACAGCGGCCAGCGCCCGGCGTCCCACTCCTGCTGCACCCGCTGGTAGAGCGGATAGAAATGCGACGTGGTGCTGGAGGCGAACTGACCATCCGCGAACAGGACTGGGCGGTAAACGATCAGCAGCAGGGCCAGGAAGCATGCTGGACCAACGAGGCAGAAGACACCCCGGCGCATGAAGGAACCCCGACTGCGGAGCCTGGAACGGTCCGAACTTGGTCCCCGGCACCAGGGCCCCGCGGCTCAATTTGACGGCCGCGGCTGCCCGGGGTCAAGGGTCCGCCCGCCCCCTCGCGGCCTCCGACTGGCTCCTGCCTCCTCTTCTCGCCCAGATTCGGGTCGTCCATAATTGGTGACGTGGAGCGACCACCGGCTCAAGGGACCGTGGCGGCGGAGTCGGTCGCGTGGAGCCCGGGCGGAATCCTGGGGGGTCACTCCCGCGCCGGCACTCCTGGGGGCTGCGCCGGCTGACGCCGGCTTGGACCCCAGCCACCCGCCCACCGTTTGCCCCGCGCCAGTGCCGGGGTGACTGGGGTCGAGCCCGAAGAGCGAAGCCCCCCGCAGTGCCCCCGCTCCGGGAGAACCGCCCGATGACCACGACGACCCCGGCGGACCGGGTCACCTCCGCACCGGCACCGGCTCCCGCGCTGGCGGTCGTGCGCCGGCTGGGCCCGCTGGACGTGCTCGTGTTCGCGGCGTGGTGCGGCCTGGCCTCGGGCCTGCTCGAGGTCGGCACGAGGGTGCTGTCCCGGAGCATGGACCCGACCGGCCGGCTCTATACGATGAGCCGGCACTTCGTCTGGTTGGGTCCGCTCGTGGATCTCCTCATCTTTTCCGGCTTCGGACTCGTCCTGGCCATGGTCACGAAGCGATGGCCGCGGAGGGGAGGGTGGCTCGGCCCCCGACTCATCCTCTTCTGGGCCGTCCTCCCGGTGCTCCTGATAGCCGACCCGCGGATCTACCTCGAGGCCTGGGTCCTCCTGGCCTGGGGAATCGCGGTGTGCTGGGCGCCGGCGCTCGAGCGGTCGGCGACGCAATCGCGACGGTGGATGTTCCGGAGTTTCCCGGGCCTCCTGGGAATTGTCCTGGCGCTGGCGGGTCTGGTGTTCGGAGGTGATCGGCTCAAGCAGTGGCGCGAGGCCGACCGTCCCTGGCCCCCGGCGCATTCGCCCAACGTGCTTTTGATCGTGCTGGACACGGTCCGCGCCGACCACCTGAGCCTCTACGGCTATCCGCGTCCCACCACGCCGGCACTCCAGCGGCTGGCGCGGCGGGGGATTCGTTTCGAGCAGGCGCGCGCCGCGGCGCCCTGGACGCTCCCCTCGCACGCCAGCCTGTTTACCGGTCGATGGCCCCATGAGCTCGCCGTGAAATGGAGGACACCGTGGCAGGGCAGCTTTCCCACCCTGGCCGAATACCTCGGAGCACACGGCTACGCGACCGCGGGCTTCGTCGCCAACACCCTCTATTGTTCCTACGACACCGGTTTGGACCGCGGCTTCACGCACTACGAAGATTACCTCCTGGAAGGACTCAGTCCCGTCCGGACTGCCTACCTGGGCGATCTCACCTTGAAGGCGCTGGCCCATCTGGTTCAGAACGTGGGCGGGAGCCTGGACCCAGGTCCCGCGCGGGCGTGGCAGGAATCCCTGCTGCGGCTGGTCCTGACACCTGATCTGGTGAAGCGGGAAGCCGCATCGATCAATCGCCAGTTCCTCGACTGGTTGGCGCGACGACCCCAGCCGGGACGTCCCTTCTTCGTCTTCCTCAATTACTCTGACACCCATTCCGCCTACCTGCTTCCCCCGGGCGCTTCGTACCGCTTCGGAGTGAAGCCCCAGTCCCCGGCCGATTACCAGCTCCTGGAGCAGTGGCCCGAACTCGACAAGCTCGAGCTGCCCCAGCGCGACCGGACCCTGGCCCAGGATTCTTATGACAACTGTCTGGCTTATCTCGATGAGCGGCTGGGCGAGCTGCTCGACGAGCTGCAGCGGCGCGGCGCGCTCGATCAGACCATGGTGATCGTCACCGCCGATCACGGCGAAGGGCTCGGGGAGCACGAGCTGTTCGATCATGGCGAGAGCCTGTATCGTCCCGAGATCCGCGTGCCGCTGGTGATGGTCCTGCCCCAGCGTGACCAGCTCGGAGTGGTCGTGAACGATCCGGTCAGCCTGCGTGATCTGCCGGCGACCATCGCCGACCTGGCCGGCCTGGGGACCGGCGCGCCGTTCCCGGGCCGATCGCTCGCCAGGCTATGGCGCGATCCCGCGCGTTCCTCCGCTGCTGCCGGTGCCGGCGATGCCGTGCTCTCCGAGCTGGCGTCCCCCAATCCGATCAATCCCAATCGCGGTCGGTCGCCGGCCCGTCGCGGCCCGCTGATCTCGCTGGCGGAGGGGGATTTCGTCTACATCCGCAACCAGGGGGATGGAACCGAGGAGTTATTCGACGAGCGCGACGATCCCCGTGAGTTGACCAATCGGGCCCGGGCTGCGGCGATGCAGCCGGTCCTGCAACGGTTCCGCGACCGCCTCGACCAGATGCTCAGCTCGCGGCAGGCGTTTCGTCCTCGAGACTCATCAGCAGCGTTTCCAGCTCCTGCCGTCGTGGTTCCAGCGAGGAGCGGACGGCGTACGGGTTCAGCCAGTGAGAGTCTCCTGGATTGGGACATGGTTCGTGTGTACACGAGCCGTATCCCAAGTCGGTGGCAACACCGGTAACGGTAGCGACTGTTCCCAAAGCCCCGGAGGGGCGGTGGTCAATAGCCAGGGGCGTCAGCCCCTGGTCGACCGCGGAGAGCCGAGCCCCCCCTTTCTTCCCACAGCCCCGCAGGGGCGACAGGGGTGACGGTCGCCCCCGCGGGGCTCTCCCTAGGGGAGGCGCCGGAACGCTCCCAGGGGCGACCGCCCCTGGCTCTTGACCACCGCCCCCATTCGGGGGCTCAGATACCTTGAGGAACAGACTCTCAATCCCGGCAAGAATGATTCCTCCCCAGGCGACGAGCACTCCGAATGCGGCGAGAGCCGTCCCCACGCCGCCCGGCCGTGCCTGCCAGGCGACCTGGCCAAAGAAAGCCAGCATTGGAAGGGCGATCGGCAGCAGATACCACCAGAGCACAGGACGGAGCAGCCAGATTTGATGCTCAACCTGCGCCCGGGAACTCTCCACGCACCGGCGAAGTGGCCTTTGAGAGCCAGGCGCGTGCCGTTGGGGCTGAAGGCGACCCCGTAGACACGACTGCCGACCTGGACGGTGGAAAGCAGCGCGTGGGCCCGGCTGTCCCAGATTCGGAGGGTGTCGTCGTCGGAGCCCGAAGCGATCAGGCCGCCGTCCGGGCTGTCGGCGACGCGGATCACCCGGCCCGCGTGGCCTCGGGAAGGTCGCCAGGGCTTTCAGCATCGCCACGTCCCAGAGCCGGATGGTCCCGTCGAGCCCCGCGGAGGCGAGCGTCGCGCCGCCCGGAGCGAAGGCCACGTCGCCCGAGCCCCCTTCGTGGCCGCCCGGGGTGGGGCCGCCCCGGGACTCGACCACTTGACTTTGCCGATTCCTCGCAAGGATGATATATAGATACTCCCTGGGCCCATGGCGGGGCCAATCGGGGCCGGCCGCGATGGCCCTCCCAAGCGATCGATCGCCTGGGCGGGGTATTCGCCATGCGGTATCCGGGGCGCTCGAGGCCCAGATTGTTCCCCATCTCGCGATCGCTTCTCTTGGCGATGGTCGTGGTGCATCGGTGCCTTACGAGGCCTCCCGCTGCCCCAATCGGGCCGCCATGATCCCGACGCGCACTCGGATAGGAACGGCTGGCGAGTCCGCTCGCGTCATCCGTCATCGTTGCTCCACCGCGGCAACCGCGCACTGGTCGGGAAACTCCGGAAGAGGGCGCATTTTTATGGAGGAGCAGACCCATGAGGGCGGGCATACTACCGGAACTCAAGCGGGAGGATCCGCGGCTGGAGCCCTGGGTCGAGCAGGTCGCTCGGTTGTGCCGGCCGGACGCCGTGGTCTGGTGCGATGGCTCCCCGCAGGAATACGACCGGCTCTGCCAACTGCTCGTGCGCAACGGGACGCTTCGCCCCTTGAATCCGGAGCTGAGGCCCAACTCCCATCTGGCTCTCTCGGACCCATCGGATGTGGCTCGGGTCGAGAACCGGACCTTCATTTGCAGTCGCACCCGGGAGGACGCCGGGCCGACCAACAACTGGGTCGATCCGATCGCGATGAAGCAAACCCTACATGGGCTTTTCGATGGATGTATGCGTGGCCGCACCATGTACGTCCTCCCCTTCAGCATGGGACCGATCCACTCGCCGATCGCCCACATCGGCGTCCAGGTCACCGATTCGCCGTATGTGGTGCTGTCGATGCGGATCATGACGCGCATGGGCCGGGAGGCGCTCGAGGCCCTGGGTGAGCGGTTCTTCGTGCCGTGCGTCCACTCGGTGGGCATGCCGCTGCGTCCCGGGCAGCCGGACGTCCCCTGGCCGTGCAGCCGGGAGCACAAGTACATCGTCCACTTCCCCGAGGAGCGCGCGGTCTGGTCCTTCGGCAGCGGCTACGGCGGCAATGCGCTGCTGGGGAAGAAGTGCTTCGCCCTGCGGATCGCCTCCTGCATGGCGCGCGACCAGGGCTGGCTGGCTGAACACATGCTGATCCTCGGAGTGGAATCGCCGCAGGGGGAGAAGACGTATGTCGCCGCGGCGTTCCCCAGCGCCTGCGGCAAGACCAATTTCGCCATGATGCTCCCGCCCCGCCAGTTCGCGGGTTGGAAGATCACCACGGTGGGTGATGACATCGCCTGGATCAAACCGGGTGCCGACGGGCGCTTCTACGCGATCAACCCCGAGACCGGCTCCTTCGGCGTCGCGCCCGGCACGTCGTTCGGCTCCAACCCCAGTGCGATGGAGATGATCCGGAAGAACACGATCTTCACCAACGTGGCCCTGACCGACGACGGCGATGTCTGGTGGGAGGGCATGACCGATACGCCGCCCAGGCACCTCATCGACTGGACCGGCCAGGAGTGGACGCCGGACTGCGGCCGCAAGGCGGCCCACCCCAACGCCCGCTACACCGCGCCTTTGGCGCAGTGCCCGACCCTGGACCCGGAGTGGGAGAACCCCGCGGGGGTGCCCATCAGCGCCTTCATCTTCGGCGGCCGCCGCTCGACCACCGTGCCGCTGGTCTTCCAGGCCTTCAACTGGAGCCACGGTGTCTACCTCGCCGCGACCATCGGCTCGGAGACGACCACCGCCGCTACGGGCACCGTGGGTGAGGTCCGGCGCGACCCCATGGCCATGTTGCCCTTCTGCGGCTATCACATGGGCGACTACTTCAATCACTGGCTCGACATGGGTCGTCAGATCCCCAACCCGCCGCGGATCTTCCGCGTGAACTGGTTCCGCAAGGACCCCAGCGGCCGCTACCTCTGGCCCGGGTTCCGCGAAAACATGCGGGTGCTCAAGTGGATCATCGACCGCATCCATGGCCGGGCCTACGCCATCGAGAGCCCGCTGGGCTGGATGCCGCGCCGCGAGGACATCAACCTCCAGGACATGGACGGCTTTACCCACGAGGACTTCCATCAACTGATGGAGATCGACTGTGAGTCCTGGATCCGCGAGGCGCTCGCGGACGAAGAACTGGCGTTGAAGCTTTACGGCAAGATGCCCAAGGAATTCCTGCTGGATCGCCAACTGCTCATTTCCCGGCTCTGGCGCTCGCCCGATCCGTGGAAGCTGGCCTATCAACTCCCCTATTGAACTCGAAGCGCCAGCGCGGGACCCGGGGTACTCCCCTGGCTGGCGCGTCGCCTTGGCATGGGGACCGGGATTGACGTGCGCCGGCTCGCTCCCGATGCTGAAGGTGTCGGGGCTCTCGAGATTCCTGGTCCCCACCGCCCGGCGTGAGGCGCGAGAGCCCTGGGGTTTGCGGTGGGTTGAATCATGGCGGCTACCGAACCGGACCAGGGCGGACGGGTCGAGGTCGATCGGCTGCTCCAAGAGATCGCCGACTACACGCTGACCGCCCGGATCGACAGCGCGGAAGCCTGGGAGACCGCCCGCTATGGCCTGCTCGACGCGCTCGGCTGCGGCCTGCTGGCGCTGGGCTACCCGGCCTGCAGCAAGCTCATCGGGCCGGTGGTGCCGGAGGCGACGCTCCCGGGAGGTGCCCGGGTCCCGGGCACCGCCTACGAGCTGGACCCGGTGCAGGCGGCCTTCTGCACCGGCGCGATCATCCGCTGGCTCGATTTCAACGACACCTTCCTGGCGGCCGAGTGGGGGCACCCCTCCGACAATCTGGGCGGGATCCTGGCGGTCGCCGACTATCTCGACCGCCGCGCCGATCGCGAGGGGCGGGCTGGCTTGACCATGCGCGCGGTCCTGGAGGCCCTGATCAAGGCCTATGAGATCCAGGGCGTCCTGGCACTCAACCACAGTTTCAACCGCGTCGGGCTGGACCATGTGCTGCTGGTGCGCATCGCCACCACGGCGGTCGTCACACGCTTGCTGGGGGGCACGCGCGACCAGGTCATCAACGCTGTTTCCAACGCGTTTCTCGACGGCGGGGCGCTGCGGACGTACCGCCACGCGCCCAACACCGGCTCGCGAAAATCGTGGGCCGCCGGCGACGCCACCAGCCGGGCGGTCCGCCTGGCCTTGATGGCCCGCCTGGGCGAGATGGGTTACCCCTCAGCCTTGACGGCACCGACCTGGGGGTTCCAGGATGCCCTCTTCCGCCACCAGCCCCTGACCCTGGCTCAGCCCCTGGGCTCCTACGTGATCGAGAACATCCTGTTCAAGGTGGCGTTCCCCGCCGAGTTCCACGCGCAGACCGCGGTCGAGGCGGCGATGGCCCTTCATCCCCAGGTTCACGACCATTGGGAGGAGATCGAGACCGTCCGGATCGAGACGCAGGAATCCGCCATCCGGATCATCGACAAGACCGGACCGCTGAAGAACCCGGCCGACCGCGATCATTGCCTCCAGTACATGGTGGCCGTCGGTCTGCTCAAGGGGAGCCTGACGGCGGCCGACTACGAGGACGCGGCCGCGGCCGACCCGCGGATCGACCAGGTCCGCAGCCGCATGGTCGTGACCGAGGACCCGCAATTCTCCGCCGACTACCTCGATCCCGCCAAGCGATCGATCGGCAACGCGGTCCAGGTCGTCTTCCGGGGAGGCCGATCCACCGAGAAAGTTACGGTCGAGTACCCGATCGGCCATCGCCGCCGCCGCGCCGAGGGAATCCCACTCCTCCTGGAGAAGTTCGAGCGGAATCTGCGCACCCGGTTGGCGCCGCAGACGGTCGATCGGATCCGCGATGCCTGCATGGACCAGCCCCGACTCGAGCGCATGCCGGTGCACGAGTTCCTGTCGCTGTTCGCAACCTGATCCGGATGGCAATCGGCGCTCGTCCCGCTTTGCAGCCAACCGTCGCTCGGGGATCGGGCGATGCGAGCCCCACGGTCGCCCCATCCTCCGGTAAAGTCGAGGACGCGGCGGCAGGGGAGGCAGCGGCTCGATCGGGGTGGCTCCGTGAGGATTGATCTTGATGCATTTGAAGATCACGTACGAGATGGGGGTCACGCTGGCGGTCCTGGCCGGGCTGCTCTATGGCCTGGTCAAGGACAAGCCCGCCGACGTGTTATTCGTGGGCGCGGTCGTGCTCCTGGCCGCCCTGGGCGTGATTGCCCCGGACGAGGCGTTCGCCGGGTTCGCCAACTCGGGGATGCTGATCGTGGCCGCCTTGTTCGTGGTGGCGGCCGGGCTGCGCGAGACCGGCGTGATGGACTACATCGGCGAGCGGTTCCTGGGCCATGTCGAGACCGAGGCGCGGGCGTTGTTCTACATGGCGGCCGTGCTGATCCCCTCGGCCATGGTCCTGAACAACACGCCCAAGGTGGCCCTCCTGGTGCCGGTGCTGATCGCCTGGTGCCGCAAGCGGCGGATCTCTCCCTCGCGACTGCTGATGCCGCTGTCGTTCCTGTCGATCCTCGGGGGCACCTGTTCCCTGATCGGCACCAGCACCAACCTGGTCGTGCAGGGGCTGTTGCTCAGGAACCATCTGCGGCCGATGGGGTTCTTCGAGATCGGGGCGGTGGGCCTGCCCTGCGCGGTGCTGGGGGCCGCGTACCTGCTGACCATCGGGCGGACGCTCTTGCCGGACCGCAAGGAGCTGATCGAGCAGCTCGAGGCGACGCGGCGGGAGTACCTGGTCGAGATGCTGGTGCAGCCCGGCTGCCGCCTGGTGGGCAAGACGATCGCCGGCGCGGGATTGCGGCACCTGCCGGGCTTGTTCTTGATCGAGATCGACCGCGACGGCGAAGTCCTCGGTCCGGTCGGCCCCGACGAGACGGTCCAGGCCCACGACCGGCTGATCTTCACCGGGATCGTCAGCACGATCGTCGACCTGGAGAAGATCCCCGGTCTGGTGCCGGCGGCCGACGCCCGCTACGAGGTCTCGCCGGTGGAGCAGCGCGGCCGGCAGCTCTGCGAGACGGTCATCAGCCCCAGCTCGCCCCTGGTCGGCCAGGCGGTGCGGGACGCCGACTTCCGCTCGCTCTACGATGCGGCGATCGTCGCCGTGCACCGCAACGGGGCGCGCCTGACCAACAAGGTCGGCGACATCCGGCTCCACGCCGGTGATACGCTCCTGCTCCAGGTCGGTCCGAACTTCAGCCGGGCCTTCCGAAACAACCCCGACTTCTACCTGATCAGCGACGTCGAGGACTCGCGGCCGGTCCGCTACGACCGGGCCTGGTTCGCCGCGATCATCTTCCTGGCCATGATCACGGCATTCGTCAGCGGCAAGGTCGACATCATGCTGGCCGCCTTCCTGGCCGCCGGCGCGATGGTCGCCGCGCGGTGCATCTCGCCCACCGACGCGCGGAAGTCGGTCGACCTGCCCGTGCTGATCGCCATCGCCGCCTCGTTCGGCGTCGGCAGGGCGCTGGAGCAATCGGGCGTGGCCAAGCTGTTCGCCGGCTTGCTGGTGGAGGCCACGCGGTCCTGGGGCCCGACCGCGACCCTGGCGGCGATCTACTTCGGCACCATGGTCCTCAACGAGCTGATCAGCAACAACGCCGCGGCGGCGCTGTCGTTCCCCTTCTGCCTCGAGTCGGCCCGGCTGCTGGGGGTTAACGAGCGGCCGTTCATCATGGCCGTGACCCTGGCCGCCTCCTACGCCTTCGCCTCGCCGATCGGCTACCAGACCCACATGATGGTCTTCGGCCCCGGCGGCTACCGCTTCACCGACTTCATGCGCGTCGGCATCCCCTTGAACCTCCTGATGTGGATCGCCGCCGTCGTCCTCATCCCCTGGATCTGGCCGTTCCATCTGACGGCACCATGAGGATTGGCCTCCGACACGATGAGGCCGTCGGTCAAGCAACCGCGCTGGTCCCAAGCGAGGCTCGACTTGATTTACAGCAAGTCGAGGGCCAAGGTAGAAGGGGATAAGGGAGTTGATCGATGCGAGATCCGGACGAACTGGCGCTGGTCATCAAGGCGATCACGAGCGGCCTGAGCAATTGCCTATTCTGGAAGAATGACGCGACGGAGAATCGCATCCGAAACGATCGCGAGCTCCAGGGGTTGACGCCTCGTGGGATCAAGCGAGAATTGATCCGATTCGTGACAGCGGGCGGCCTCGTCGAACAAGTCGCCGAGACCCGCGAGAGTTATCGAGATGACCATTTTTTCTATTATAAGGCAAACCTCATATGATCCCGCCATGGCCAACCCCGGTCATGGCGGGCGAGAGTTATCGAGATGACCATTTTTTCTATTATAAGGCAAACCTAGATATTTCCGGCCTGCCATCGCCCTTGTTCGTCGAGATGGTCCTGCACGATCCGGACCCGGATGTTCCGATGGTTTGCATCGTCAATGCTCATCTCCAGAGGGACTGAACGTGAAACCCTATCCGTGGAAATGTGCGACCTGCCGCACCCAGGCAGTCGAACCGGCCACCATTCCCGCGTACGTCGCCGATCTCGAGCACGACGGGCGTAAATACCAGGTCGTCGTCGAGAACCTCGACGTTCTCCAGTGTCGGCATTGCGGGGCGATCGTCCTTGATGATGATGCGAGCGACCGGTTGAGTGATTCCCTCCGCGCGGCGGCGGGCCTGCTCAGTCCCGAACAGATCCGGCGTCATCGTGAGGGTCTGGGACTGACCCAGAAGCAGCTCGCGAGCCTCCTGCGGATCTCGGAGTCGACCTTGTCCCGCTGGGAGACGGGAGGGCAAATCCAACAGCGCTGCATGGACGCGTTCTTGCGCGTGGTTTTCGAGTCCGTGGAAGCGCGGTCCATCCTCGGCACCGCTCTCGCCGGCTAGGCAGGCGCCGGTGTGGCCAGCGGGGTCACGCCACGCCCGGAGCATCGCCGTGAACCTGTCGACCGCAATCCGATCCGAGCGGTTTGTCTTCGCCGACCTGCGCGAGGTCTTCGCCAAGGCCAACGAGGAGAAGTCAGGCGATCAGCTTGCCGGGCTGGCGGCGCACACCGAGCGCGAGCGGGTCGCCGCCAAGCTCGTCCTGGCCGAGTTGACCCTCGGGGAGATCGTCGACCACCCGCTGATCGATCCCGAGGACGACGAGGTCAGCCGCCTGATCGGCGAGTCGCTCGACCCGGATACGTTCGGCCCGCTCCGTGGCCTGACCGTGGGCGCGTTCCGCGAATGGATCCTCGACGACGCCACGACCGAGGCGGACCTGGTCGCGATCCGGCCCGGGCTGACGCCCGAGGTCGCCGCGGCGGTGGCCAAGCTGTTGAGCAACAAGGATCTCGTGCTGGCCGCGAGCAAGGTCCGCGTGGTGACCCGGTGCCGCAACACGATGGGCCAGCGCGGGGTGCTGGGCATCCGCATCCAGCCGAATCATCCCAGCGACGACCTGGGGGGCATCCTGCTCTCAGCCGCCGACGGCCTCCTCTTCGGCTGCGGCGACGCCGTGATCGGCGTCAACCCGGCTGCGGAGTCGGTCGAGGTCGCCTCGGCCATCCTCCGCGCGCTCGATCGCTTGATCGAGACCCTGGAGATACCCACCCAGGCCTGCTGCCTGGCTCACATCACGACCCAGCTCGCCTGCCTCGACCGCGGTGCGCCGGTGGACCTGTTGTTCCAGTCGGTCGCCGGCACCGAGGCGGCCAACGCGAGCTTCGGCATCGACCTGGCGCTGTTGCGCGAGGGAAAGGAGCGGGTGCGGGAGCACCACCGCGGCCGGGATGTCGCCTGGGCCGGCGAGCAGGCGATGTATTTCGAGACAGGGCAGGGGAGTGCCCTGTCGGCCGGCGCCCACCACGGGGTCGACCAGCTCACGCTCGAGGCCCGCGCCTACGGCGTGGCCCGGGCGTTCGACCCGTTCCTGGTCAACAGCGTCGTCGGCTTCATCGGGCCGGAGTACCTCCACGACGAGCGCCAGATCATCCGCGCCGGGCTGGAGGACCACTTCCTGGGCAAGCTGCTGGGTCTCCCCATGGGCGTGGATGTCTGCTACACCAATCACGCGGCGGCCGACCAGAACTCGGCGGATAACCTGCTCTTGCTCCTGGCGGCGGCCGGATGCAACTATTTCATGGGAGTGCCCTGTGCCGACGATGTGATGCTCAATTACCAGTCGACCAGCTACCACGATGCGCTGGCCGCGCGCCGGCTCTTCGGCCTGCGCCCGGCGCCGGAGTTTGCCGCCTGGCTGGGCGCGCGGGGCCTGCCCACCGGCGGCCCCGCCTCGCGCGGGGACGGCTCCGCCGACCGGCTCATGCTCGAGCAGCTCGGCCCGGTCCTGGAACGCGTCGAGCGAATCGCCTGATCCACGCCGAGGACGAACCGGCCGTTCGTGACGAACGCTCAAACGGAGAGGCTCACTCGATGGAGGAAACCCGTTCGCTCACGCACACGCCGAGTGACCCTGATTCCGACGCTCAACGCGTGGTGTCACGGCCGCTGCCCACCATCCTGGAGCACGTTCGAGCGCGGACACCGGCCCGGATCCTGACCGGCCGCGCGGGAGCGGCTTATCGCACGACGACCTACCTGGAGCTGCGTCGCGACCATGCGGCGGCCCGCGATGCCGTCTGCGCCGAACTCGATCTCGAGGGCGACCTGGGTGCGGCGTTCGTAGCCGAGTGGGGCCTCTTCGAGGTCGCCACCATGGCCCGGACCAAGGCCGAGTTCCTGCTGCGGCCCGAGCTGGGCCGTGCCCTCGACCCGACGGCGCGCGCCGCGATGGCCGGCCGCTGCCCGGTCGGCGCCGACCTCCAGGTGGCCATCGCCGATGGCTTGTCGGCCGCGGCGGTCCGCGCCCAGGTTCCCGCCTTGTTGCCCTTGCTTGGGGCGGAAGCCGGCCGTCGCGGCTGGCGGTTGGGCCAGCCCTTCGTTATTCGCCACGGCCGCGTCGGGGTGCTCAACGAGATCGGTGAGGTCCTCGACCCGGTCGTCGCCGTCCTGCTGATCGGCGAGCGGCCGGGATTGGCGACCGCTGAGAGCCTCTCGGCCTACCTGGCGTATCGGCCCCGACCCGGCCACGACGATTCCCGGCGGAACCTCATCTCCAACATCCACGCCCGCGGCATCCCGCCCGAACAGGCCGCGGACCGGATCGCCCGGCTGGCCGAGCAGATGATCCGGCTGGGGATTAGCGGCATCGCCGTCAAGGAGCAGGGGACGTCCGAGGCCGGCCTGGCGAACGAGTCTCCCATCAGGACCAAGCTCGAAGTTTGAACCTGGCGGAGATACAGCGAGCGACGAAGGAGTTCGCTCAACGATTCGCCAGCTCCTTCCACGCCCACAGGCAAGCCAGGAAGAACCGTTTCTCGTTCGACGAAGGCAGCTTCGTAAAGCCCTCGATTCGCTTCTTGACCTGGTTGATCAACGTCAGGGTCTCGGATCGTTTGAACCTCTCGGACCGATCATAGTCGGCCAGGTGGCGCCACTCCTGGAGATCGGCGAAGGTCAGCGCCAGTTCTCGGATCTCCCCAGGGATGGCGAAACCGACTGGCAGTCCCTTGGCAACCCCCTTCTTGAGAGTTCCGCCGCCGAAGGACTTGCATGCCTCCTTCATGACCCCGTGGGCGAAGGCCCTCCCCAGGACCTGGCGAAAGGGTGCCTGATTGTGCTGGGTCCCGATCAGGATCCGGCAGGCTTCGTCGACCAGAAGATGAAACACCGCATAGTAGGCCGAGGAGACAGCGCGGCGCAGGTTCGCCTGCTTGGGCTTCCTGGCGTCGAGCGTTGCCAGTCTGACGGCCTGTTCCAGGAGATCCTCATGCAGGCTCATTCCTCTTCGTCCTCGTCGAGCTCGCTCTGCTTCACGAGACGGATATACGGCCACAACTCGATGCCCAGCTCGCGAATCCGGTCGTGGATTGCCCGTTTCAAGTCGGTCACGTCTTGACCGTCGATCTTCTCGGGCTTCACCTTCTCGTCCAGGATGGCCCAGACGAGCAAGGCATCCTCCCCATCGGTGTCGACGTAGTCCTCAACGCGAATGTCGACGATTCGAGGATTCCGCGGCAGCCTCGGTTTCAGGTCGCTCAGTTTCAAGGCATCCACGATCTTCTGGTCGACTGGCATGGCAGAGCTCCCTTCGATGACGGGGCTCCTCGGCGTCCGCACGGTGAGAGGCCGGGAGGCCCCACCATAGGGCCATTCTCCGACCGATCGCGCGGGAGTTCAATCCCGGGTGATGATCGTCCGGCCGGGGCGAGCGGAACCGTCAGGGATCGCGGCGCCGCCGGTGGCGGTTCCGTCGGACAAGACTCCCCGCGAATAGTGATCCGCGCTTGACACTGGTATAGTGGACTCCGGCCGGATCGGTGCCCGAGGCCGAGCTGGTCCAATCTCTCGAGAGTCGTCATCGTGGGCTGGTTCACCCGTTCGTCGAGGCGAAAACGCATGCGCCGCACCCTGAGCTTGATCGCGAGCCTGTCGCTGATGATGTCCCTGTCGCTGACCGCCCTCTCGGGGCAAGAGCCCGGTCCGCCCCCGGCGCAGACCAAGGGGCAAGCCAAGGTCCAACCGGCGCCGGCCAAGGCCAAGGCGGGCGAGCCGGCGAAGGAGAAACGGGAGGCATCGAAGGCCGCCACGGAGGAGGAGCCGGTCGTCACGCATCATCAGGTGCACATCGACGGTCAGGAGTTGAAGTATACGGCGACGGCCGGCCTGATGCCGATCAAGGATGCCCGCGGCGAGGTGGAGGCGCGGATCTTCTTCATGGCGTACACGCGGGACGAGGCGGGTCCGCTGGAGTCGCGGCCGCTGTTGTTCAGCTTCAACGGCGGGCCGGGCTCGGCCTCGGTCTGGCTGCACCTGGGAGCGCTGGGTCCGCGGCGGGTCGTCGAGCCGGACGAGCCGGTCATCCCGACGCCGCCGTTCCGCCTGGTGGAGAATGACGCGTCCTGGCTCGACCGCGCCGACCTGGTCTTCATCGATCCGGTGGGGACCGGCTTCTCCCGGGCGGCCCGGCCCGAGCTGACCACCAAGTTTCACTCGCTGCGCGGGGACATCGATTCGGTCGGCGAGTTCATCCGGATGTACCTGACCCGGTACGACCGCTGGGCCTCCCCGCTGTACCTCATCGGCGAGAGCTACGGCACCACCCGCGCCGCCGGATTGGCCGGGCACCTGGTCGACCAGGGCATCGCCTTCAATGGGCTGGTCCTGGTCTCCTGCGCGCTGGATTTCCAGGGATTCGTCTTCACCCCGGGCAACGACCTGCCGTTCTTGACCTATCTCCCCTCGTACGCGGCGGCCGCCTGGTATCACAAGCGGCTGCCGGCCGACTTGCAGCAGGCCGGCCTCGCGGCGGTGCTCCGCGAGGTCGAGCGCTGGACCGACCGCGAGTATGCCTCGATCCTCGCGCGCGGCGACCGGCTCTCGGACGACGAACGCCATCAGGCCGCCGCCCGGCTGGCGCGCTACACCGGGTTGGACGCCGCCGAGATCGAGGCGCGCGGGTTGAGGATCGAGATGTCCTATTTCGGCCGGGAGCTGCTCAAATCGCGGCGGCGGTCGATCGGCCGGTACGACGCCCGCTACCAGGGGATCGAGAGCGCCGTCCCGACCCAGGTCAACCGGCCCAGCTTCGACCCCAGCCTCGCCGCCGTCCGCGCCCCGTACACTTCGACGTTTTCGCACTACATCCGCACCGAGCTGGGTTACAAGAGCGACGTGCCCTACTACATCCTGGGCGAGGGGGTCGGCCGCTGGGACTGGCAGCGCCAGATGGGCTATCCCGAGACAACCCACGCGCTGCTCGACGCGATGGCCAAGAACCCGCACATGCAGGTGCTGATCGCCTCCGGCTATTACGACCTGGCCACCCCCTACCGCGCCGTCGAGCACGCCCTCGCCGGCCTGGGACTCGACCCGTCCCTGCGGAAGAATATCGTGGTCGAAACCTATGAAGCCGGGCACATGATGTACATTCACGCTCCATCACTACACAAGCTCAAGCGCGACGGCGCGGCCCTGATCGACCGAGGGCTGAGGAAGTGATACAATGACGGCGTGGTCTGCTTCCCCTTCAGGAGGACTCGGCGATGCCCTCACCCTGTCCGGGCATGGACCCGTATCTGGAAGCGAACGAGATCTGGCCGGACTTTCACAACGCTCTTGCCGGTGAAATCCGCAACGAGCTCAACCCGGCGTTGCCAAAGCCCTACTATGCTCGCCTCGAGATGCGCCAGGAGGTGGGCATCATCGAGGAGCCTGGGGCGAGGGCCTGGATCGTTCCCGATGTCACGGTGGTCCGCCACCCGCGCCCTCCCGTGGAACCTGAGTTGGGCGGAGTGGCCGTGATGGCCCCGCCGCGGCGGGAACTCTCGCCTTCGGTCAGGATCAAGGTCCGCCATGAGACGATCCGCCACGCCTTCATCGAGATCCGCGACTCCTCCCGGGGCCATAAGCTGATCACGCTGATCGAGATCCTCGGCCCTTCGAACAAACGGCGTGGCCCCGACCGCAAAGCCTATGCGCGCAAGCGGAGTGAGGTCCTGGACAGCGACGCCAACCTGATCGAGCTGGACCTGCTGCGCGGCGGCCGGCGGATCTTGCGGGAGCTGAGCCTGGAGATCACGATCCACGCGCTCGACCCGCTGCCGACGTACCTGGTTCTGGTCAACCGGGCGTGGCAGCGTCGCCGCAGAGCGTCCGCCTATCAGGTGTTCCCGGTCAGTCCGCGGGGATGGCTTCCCTGCATCCCGGTCCCGCTGAAGCGCGGCGAGGCGGAAGTGCCGCTGGACCTCCAGTACGTCTTCAACCGCACCTATGACACCGGCCCGTACCGCCGCGGGGCGGTCGATTACAGCGGCCCGCCCCCCGCGCCGCGGTTGAGCGCCGAGGACGCCGCCTGGGCCGCCGAGCTGACCTGGCCCTGGCGCGAGCCCCCGCCGCCCGGCCCAGGCTCCTGACCCCTCCTGCGCACCCTGCGGCCAAGCCGACGACCGGCCGCCTACTTCTTCCTCGCCGAGTCAGGTTTCTCCGGCCCGGAGTCGGCCTTCGAGCCCGGTTTCGCGAGCTGAGCGCGAAACGCCTCGGCATTCGCGAGCTCTTCGAGCGCTTCCCCAGCCCTGGCCGTCTCCGCCGCGAGCCGGTCGGCCATGACCGCCGAGCGCCTCCGCTCCCGCTCAAGGAGTACCGATTGAAGGATCGCGCCCGAGAGGAGAGCCAGGAAGGCGATCACCACCAGGAGCGTGCTCAATCGAAGGCGGAATCGACGAGGCTGCCGGAGATTCGGTTCCATCGCGTTCAGCCCTCCTCAGGGCTTCTTCTCCCCCGGGGTCGCCTTGGGCGGCGCGACTGCGGGTTTCGCGGCCTTCTGAGCAGCCTGGGCGGAATCCTGCATCGCGGCATGGGCTCGGACGAGAGCGGCTTCGGCCGCAGCGCGCGCCCTCATCGCCTCGGCGGCACGGGCCTCCGCGACTGCTTGTTGTTCCTGGAGCCGGACCCACTGGACGAAGTTGACCAGGAGGAGAGCCAAGAAGGCGATCCCGATCAGGAGCGTGCGCAAGCGGAAGCGCAGTCGGCGAGAGTGCTGAGGGTGTTCCATCGCTGCCCCTCTGGCCGGGACCATTGCCGATCCTTCGACCTCCCGTGCTTGACGGTTGTCGGCCCATCCGGGCTCGATTCCAGCACGGCGGGGATCGGTTCGCTATCGCGTCTCATCATCGCTTCTCGATGGTGAAGTTGTCCAGTTCCTGGCCGTCGGCGGCGACCTGGCGGATGGTGAGTCTCGGGCCGTCGACGTCGGCGACGGTGAGCGAGTGGATCTTGGAGATGAACTTGTGAGTGAACGACTGCCAGGAGGCGTGATCGTCCTGCTGCTCGGGGTTGTAGAGGTGGTTGCCGCCGGCGCCCGTGACCAGGTAGATCACGCCGGAGGGATGAGTGTGGGTGCGGCCGTCGAAGGCGGTATCGAGAGTCCATCGGCCGCCGACTCGATTGGCGACCCGGACGGGCTTGCCGGCGGCATCGTTCTCGGGGACGAAGCGGAGGGGGACCGTGCGCTGATAGTTGTGGACGTGGCCGCTGAAGACGACGTCCACGCCGCCGTTCTCGAAGACCTCCGCCATCATCCGCATCTGCTGCTGTTCGAAGTGTTCCTTGGCCGAGTTGAAGCCAGGATGGTGGAAGGTGACGAAGCGCCAGGTGGCGTGCCGGGCAGAGGCCAGGTCGCGCTCGATCCAGGCGCGGAGGTCCGGGTCATGCCAGTCGACGTAAGGGTTGGAGTCGAGGACCATCCAGTGGGCATTGCCGTAGTCGAACGAGAAGTTCGCCATCCGGGGATAGGCCGGGCCGGCCGCGTCGAGGAACGCCCGGCGGTTGGCCTCGGGGCCTTTGAGGGCAGGGACCTTGGCGCCGCCGACTCGGCCGGGTGGGCCGTTGAGCGGCTGATCCCAGTAGAGGAAATACGCCAGGCCGTCGGGGTATCTCTCCAGGTCGCGGGTGGCGATGTCGTGATTGCCGGGCGCGGCCAGGAAGACGGTCGAGCGGAGCAGGGGGGCGCCCTGCGCAGGCGATGCCTCGTCCGCGTTGTAGACCGGCCAGAACTTGTCGCGATACTCGGAGATGCGGCCGCGCTCATAGACGATGTCGCCGGTGATCAGGACGAAATCGGGCTGCTCCCGGTAGGCCCGGTACGCGATCGACGCCTGCTCGGGAGTGCCGGCGCCGCAGTCGCCGAAGGCGACGAAGCGGTAAGCCGCTGCAGCGGCCTTGGGAGCCCGTCCGTCCGACTGGAACACCGGTTGCCCCGCCTGGCTCAGCCGGTACGAGAACCGAGCGCCGGGCACCAGGTTCTTCAAGATCGCGCGATAGAGCCGGTGGGGCGGGATGCCCGGCACGGCGATCCGCCGCGGGGTGGGAGCCTCGGCCGGGCGCCAGGGCTGATCGGCTCCCGGCTGAAACTCGACCGACCATGGCTTGGCATCGTCGCCGGTGTGCCAGAGGACGGCCAGACTCCGGGTCCCCTCTCGCGCCGTGGAGTCTCCCCATTGCAGGTAGGGCTTGACCAGGAACGGGCCCTCGGATTTCTTCGGGCCGCCCGGCGGGGGACTGGAGGTCGTGGCTTGCGACAGGGCCGCGCCCGGTTTTCCCGCCAGCAGGCACAGCGCGACGATCAAAGGGCGTGCGACTCTCATCGACCTGGCTCCGCGTGAGTTGGGGGTGAGGGTTTCTCGAGGCGCCCGCGGGTCACAGTTGGCCCCGGGGCCGGCCCCCGGGATCAAGGTCACGACGACTTGGTCGGGCGATCCAGGTCGATCGTCACCTCCTGAGAGCGCTTCACCTCGCGGAAGATGGGCGAGGTCCCGATCCCGAAGCGGTCGGCCAACATGTCGGTCTCGCGGTTGACGCCTCGCTTGGGCCGCGGGTGGGCGGCGTCGAACGCCTCCCGTTTCATCTTCTGGGTCACCGCGACGCGGTACTTCCCCGGGGGGATCCCTTGCCGGTCGGGGCCCGGGACGGTGAACGTTCCCCTGGCCTGGTCGTACTCGGCCAGGTACGGATCACCGGTCTGAACCGGTTTTCCGGATTGGCCCTGGAGCTCGAGCGCGACGAACGTGATGGTGACGAGCTGATCGTTCGGCGGGACGTAGGGAGTGCCCCCCTTGAGCAGCTTGCCGGTAATCCAGACCGTGTTGCCCCCGCTGCATCCCGACGAGACGGCCAGGGGCACGATCAGGAAGGTGAGGATGAGGTGGCTGCGCCGCATCGCTGGGTCTCCGTGAAGTCGAAAGGTGGCCGGGTGGGATCGTGGTCCGGGGCCGGGCCCGCGCCGGAGGGACGGACTGGCTCCGGGGGACTCTCTGCCGGCGCGACAGGTCAATAGGAATCCGCGCTCATGACCGTGCCGTCGGCCTTGACCAGGATCTGATACCAAACCCACTGGCTGATGGAGTTCTTGATGAAATGGACGGAGCCGTCGCCGAAGCCGATGTTGACCCCGCCGGGGTGCATGCTGCGGCACTGCCCGCCGCTGTTGTACATGCCTCCACCGCAGTTGAAGCCCATCGCCTGGAGGTTGGCGGTGGGGAACAACGGGCCCAGGATCGGTCCGTCCTGCATCTCGTCACCGCCGTCGTTGCAGTTGGGCCAAGGGAAGCCATTCTTGTTGTTGGGAGTGGGATTGTAGGGCTTGGCGTGACCGCAGAGACTGGCCATCGCCAGGCCCAGGGCCCAGGTGCCGCGGATATCCATCGAGCTGAGTCCCACGCGGAGCTCCCCGACGAACGCGGTATTGGATAGTCCGTCGGTGACGGCGGACAGCTTCACGCCGAAGTTGAGGCCCATCACTCCGGTCTTCGTCATCCCCGGGTAGGGGGCGGCACCCAGGTCATCCAGGCCGTTGAGCTGGTGATCGGGGTCGGTGGCTCCCTGGACCGCCCCGTAATTGCCCCGCGCCCAGTTGGTCAGCGGGATGCCCCTCATCTGGTCCATCGGAGCGAGCTGGGGGTAGCTCTGGAAGTCGCTCGGCGTGTAGAAGAAGCTGCCCGGTGCGTTGTTCGGGTCGGTCGGGCAGACGAAGACAGCGAGCCGAGTGGAGCGGACCGTCGTATTGCACCAGTCCATGTTGTAGAGGTTGGCGTTCGGGGCGTTCTGGACCGGGTTCGCCACATTGTTGTACGGGCCGGGCCAGCCCGGGTAACCGAGGACGTTCGAGCTGTTGTAGAGGCCCTGCTGCTCGATGTAGGGCAAGATCAGGATGGCCCAGTTGGGGCCAAACGGCTCGGTCTGGTCGCTCCCCAGCGCGTCGGAGCCGGTCTGGGGAGTCAGCCCGTTGCAGTAAGGCTCGTTGACGCCCTTGGGCAAGGTCCCGTTGGACGACTCGAAGTTGTGCAAGCCCAGCAGGAGCTGCTTCACGTTGTTGACGCACTGGGCGCGGCGCGCCGCCTCCCGTGCCGACTGGACGGCCGGCAGCAGCAAGGCGATCAGCACGGCGATGATCGCGATCACCACAAGGAGTTCGATCAGGGTGAAACCGTGACGGCGTCCGGTCATGGTGCGATGCTCCGATGGAGGAAGGACGCTTCGAGGGCGCCGAGAGCCGTTGGCGGCCAAGTTGTGGAAGGTTTATTAGAAAGACTCGGGTGAGGTCGCGATGTCGTTTTTCTGAAGATTGGAAGAGGATCGCGATTCGCGGATTGATCTGGCGAGTGGAGTTCCCGTCGGCGCCTTGCCCGGGGGCCGGTACGGGCGGAGCCTGGCCCTTTCCCGGACGAGGCAACCGCCGGGACCCGATGGCAGGGGCGGTTGAAACACGAGGCACGACCGGGTTAGAGTGGTAGTCCGGCGTGGTCGCGATCGCTGGCGGTTGGGTGGGGTGGTCGCGGCCGGTTGCTTTTCCGAGTGACGCAGCAACACCGCGGAGCGGGGTGCGGCGGTTCCGTGTCTGTCGGGCCGTCCGGTCCCCAGAGGAGGTCGAACGCGATGGCCCACGACCAGACGAACCGCACCGATCGCCGCAGGTTCCTCCAGACCGGCGCCGTGGCGACGGCCGCGGCGATGAGCACGGCCCCAGGCGCCGAGGCGCAGCAGGGCGCCCCGGCCCCGGCGAAGACGCCGGTCCTGCCCCAGCGGCGGCTGGGCAAGAGCGGGATCGAGGTCACCCTCCTCGAGCAGGGGGCGACCCGAGGCCCTAGCGCCGACCGCGTGCTCCGGTTCGCCTTCGCGCGCGGCGTCCGCCTCTTCGACACCGCTAGGGTCTATGGCACCGAGATCAATTTCAAGAAGTGGTTCGAACAGGACCCTGCCGTCCGCAAGCAGATCGTCCTGGTCACCAAGGACATGCCCCGCCAGCCCCGCGACCTGTTGCGGATGGTCGATCAGCGGCTGAAGGCCCTGGGCACGGACTACATCGACCTGTTCTTCATCCATGGGCTGGGCGACCCTCCCCTGGGGCTGGACAACTCCCTGGAGTTCATCACGAGTCCCGAGTTCAAGGACGTGGCGGACAAGATCCGCAACTCGGGCAAGGCGAGGGCCATCGGGTTCTCGAGCCACCACAGGGACCGCGCCGCGCTGATCCAGGCCGCGGCCGAGGGGGGCGTCGTCGACGCGATCATGCTCCAGTATCGCCCCTGGCTGGATCGGGATTCCCCCCTCAACAAGGCGCTGGACGCGGCCTGGAAGAAAGGGATCGGCCTGATCTCGATGAAGCAGATCGCCAGCCAGATCTTCGGCGATCGGCCCCAGGGGGACATCCTCCAGGATGTGGTCCGCCGGGTGCCGGTGCTTGCCGAGAAACACCTGACGCCGTTCCAGGGCCTGCTGCACGCGATCTGGACCGACGAGCGGATCAGCGCGGCCTGTGTCTCGATGCGGAACACCGAGCAGATCCGCGAGAACGCCGACGCCGCGCAGCGGTTCGAGCCGCTCAAGACGGCGGAGATCCTCCAACTCCGCGATGCGACGCGGGCGTATGGCCCGACGCTCTGCGCCGACTGCGAGGGTCAGTGCTCGCTGGCCGCCGGGACCAAGGCCGAGCTGGGCAACCTCACCCGGTTCCTCACCTACTACAAGCACCTCGGCGACCGCGCCGAGGCGCGCCGCCTCTATGCCGAACTTTCCCAGGAGGCCCGCGACTGGTCCGGCGCCGACCTGGAGGCGGCCCGCGCCGCCTGCCCCGACCGGCTCGACTTCGCCAAGCTCCTCCCCGAGGTGGACCGGCACCTGGCCTGAGCCCGACCCGCGGGCCGGCGCTCGCGTCCCAGGGGTGTCCGTCCCAGGGGTCTCCGTTCAGTTTCCCCGGGGGGGAAACTGAACTGCTGCTGCTCCGAAAATCTCCGGGGGGCGAGGTTTTGCGCGCGCAGATTCCCCGCGCCTCCACAGTCGGAGGCGGTCCTCCGGCTCCAGGCGGCGAGCCCCGTCACGCCGCCTCGGCTTGCGGAGTCAGGTTCACCTGGTAACCGAGCCGCTCCAGGCGCTGGACCCGAGAACACCGGAGACGATCCGGATCCAATCGATCAAAGTCGTCCGCTCCCAGGTCCTGGTCTTCCACGTCAGGACTCAGCATGTGAGAGACGATAATCCGGATGCTGTGGCCCACCGCCAGCAACGCCCGCTTCTTCCCGCGGCGCGGCGCCAACCGACGAGACCGCGCCCCGAGGTAACTGGTCTTGGTCCGGCCCGCCCCGCCGCCCAGGCCGCTTCGGGCTCAAGGCTCCAGGGTTCAAACGGCCTCTGATCCGACGATCCGACACCCGCCTCCAAGCCCCAGGCTAACCCAGCTCGACTCCATTTTCATCATAGCGGGTGTCGCATAAGCGATATGAGCGACTGATACCAATTCCCGTGGTTCCAGTTCCCGTTCCAGGGGAATCTGGCCGCTCGTTGGCGACTGAGCGGCCTCATCACGTGGCTGCCGGCCGGCGCTGCGCCTGCTCGCGCAGCAAACAGTCGGCCCATTGTCTCCACTCCTTGCTCAGGGGCGGCTCCGGTTCCTTGGTGGAGTCGATCTCCGTTTCGTTATCCCCGCGGTCAGAGGCCGTCTCGAGTACCGCCTGGAGGTCGAGCGGGGTATTCTCTGCGGCCCTGAGCGGGATTTGGATAACTGGCAGCCGCTGGGAGAGACGGATCGGCCAGACCAAGCCTTCGGGTCGGAGTCGCACCGGAGAAATGTGGGCGAAGTATTCGTGAGGTCGAATACATTTTCGCAGAGCCAGAGAGACCCCACGGCGCAGCAAGTCGATCTCGACCCAATGGCTGCTTGATCTCATGATGGTGTCACGCTTCCGTCGGAAACGCTTGAGTCCCTGGGAGCGAGAGACCGTCTCAGCAGGGCTCAGGACCTCGATGACCGTCACGACTTTGCGACTGGCTGCGTCGGTGACCTCCAGCTAAGGCTCATGGATTTCCTCGGCCACGAGCGTCTCCAGCACGAGGGGCTCGGCAACCTCGATGCCCTCGCCCGGTCTCACAGCCATCGCGGGCGAACCGGGCATTGTCCGCCGTGCAACCTGGATCGCGGGCACCAGTTCGGTTCGGACCGGATCATCTTCAGTGGATATGTAAACTCGCTCTTCGATTCAAACCCTGTATCTCGGGCCGATCTGTGCTGTGAGCGCCGCTCGATGTGCTGTGAGCGCCGCTCGAATGGCGGTAATCCGCTCAATCTGGAAGTCCGGCCAGAGAGAAGGCTTTTCCAAATAGGGGTCCATTCCCGGCAACGGCGAAGGCATCGGTGGTCCTCCCAGCACTGATGGGGTGACGGTCGACGGCCGTGCGGCCGTACCCGCCCATTATCTCACCCTGCCCACGCATCCGAACGGCTTTCCAACCATGGGCCGAACCACTAAACTGGTCGTGTGGAAGACTGGCTCGAACGTCCAGTAGCAGAAGGGGCCGGTGATGGCGGTCGCGGTCGAGGAACCGAAGGCGGTCGTGCTTCGCAATGATGATAACGTGGCGGTGGCGGCCCGGCCGATCCCGCGTGGGTTTGTGCTGAACCTCGGCGGGCGGGAGATCCCGGTCCGCGAGCCGATCGCGCTGGGGCACAAGGTCGCGCTGGCCGACATCGCCGCGGGCGAGCCCGTGCGCAAGTACGGGCAGATCATCGGCTTCGCCGCGAAGGCGATCCCCGCCGGCTCGCATGTCCATGTCCATAACCTCAAGGCCGACCTGTTCGAGCGCGACTATGCCTTCGCCAGCGAGCACCCTGAGGTGCCGCGGGCCGACCGTCCGCGCACCTTCCGAGGCTATCTCCGCCCGGATGGCCGGGTCGGCACGCGGAATTATGTCGCCGTCATCAGCACGGTGAACTGCTCGGCGAGCACGTCTCGATATGTCGCGGACCGGTTCCGCGACGGCGCCTGGCGGCGGGATTTCCCCAACGTCGACGGGGTTTTCGCCATCACTCACAAGGGGGGCTGCGGCCTGCCGTTCGAGGGTCCGGACCACCAGATCCTCGAGCGCGTGCTGGCGGGCTTTGCCAACCATCCCAACGTGGCCGCCTACGTCATCGTCGGACTGGGATGCGAAGTCAGTTATGCCCAGCACCTGGTTGAGGCCCAGCACCTGGTCACCCTGGGCGGTCCGCGGGCCAACGGGCCGGCGGCGCGGCCCGGCCACCGGCCCCGGGTGCTGAATATCCAGGAAGAGGGCGGGATCACGGGCACCGTCGAGGCCGCGGTGAAGGCGGTTTACGAGCTGTTGCCCGAGGCCAACTCCTGGACCCGATCCGAGCAGCCCGCCGCGAAGATCTGCCTGGCGATGGAATGCGGCGGCTCGGATGGCAACTCCGGCGTGACGGCCAACCCGGCGCTGGGAGTCGCCGCCGACCTGATCGTGGCCCAGGGCGGCGCGGCGTTCCTGGGCGAGACCACCGAGATCTACGGGGCCGAGCACCTGCTGACCCGCCGCGCGGTCTCGCGCGAGGTCGGCCAGAAGCTCGTCGACCGCATCAAGTGGTGGGAGTGGTACACCGGCATCTTCGGGGCGCAGATCGACAATAACCCGTCCCCGGGCAACAAGGCCGGCGGCTTGACGACCATCTACGAGAAGTCGCTGGGCGCGCTGGCCAAGGCCGGCTCGAGTCCGCTGGTCGACGTGATCCCCTATGCCGCCCGGGTCGAGACGCCCGGCCTGGTGTTCATGGACACGCCCGGCTACGACCCTCCCTGCACCACCGGGCTGGTCGCCGGCGGGGCCAACGTCCTGGTCTTCACCACCGGGCGCGGGAGCGTGCTGGGCCTGAAGCCGGCCCCGTGCATCAAGGTCGCCACCAATACGCCGATGTACCGGCGGATGGTCGACGACATGGACCTCGACGCCGGACCCATCCTTGAGGGAGAGCCGGTCGAGAGCGTCGGCCGCCGGCTCTTCGAGATGATCCTCGAGGTCGCCAGCGGCCAGGCGACCAAGAGCGAGCGGCAGGGCGTGGGCGAAGAGGAGTTCGCGCCATGGACCATCGGGCCCACGCTCTGAGGCCGGCGGCGGGTCGGCCGGCCGCGGGCCCGAGCCGGGCGGCCGGCGCGGTGCGGCGGCGGGTCTCGGGGCTGGCGCTGCTGCTGCTGGCCGTGGCCGAGCTGGCCTGGCTGCTCTGGTGCCTGATTGTTCCACTGCCCAACGCCAACAACCTGGACGTCCCCCCACGCGAGCCGATCCGGCGCGGCTGGATCCTGCTGAAGGCCTTCCCCGAGGTCGTCCCCGACACGACCTTCCGCGAGTCGCTGCTGGGTCGGGGCCTCCTGGAGTTGAGCCACGTCGAGCACCTGCCCCAGCGCATCCCGATCGTGCTGGCCGCCGGGTTGATCGCGGCCGCGGCGATCGGCCTGGGCGACCTGGTCGCCACCGGGCTGCGGCTGGCCGGACGGCTGAAGGTGGGCGAGCGGCTGGCGGTCGATTACGGCCTCGGCGCGGCCCTGCTCGGCATCGTGACGCTGATCGCGGGCCGACTCGGCTGGCTCAACCCGTGGTCGTGCCGGATCGGCCTGGGAGTGGCCGCCATCGCCGGGCTGGTGGTCGCGCGACCGTGGCGGGTCAGTCGCCCCCGGCTCCCGCGCAGCCTCACGGCTTGGCTCCCCTGGCTGGTCGTTGCCCCGTTCCTCGGCGCGATGGCCCTGGGCTCGATGCTGCCGACGATCGACTTCGACGTCCTGGAGTATCACCTCCAGGGCCCCAAGGAGTATTACCAGGCCGGGCGGATCGCTTACTTGCCGCACAATGTCTACACCAACATGCCCTTCGGCGTGGAGATGCTGCATCTGCTCGGCATGCAGGTAATGGACGATTGGTGGTGGGGAGCGCTGGCCGGTCAGCTTCTGGTCGCGACGTTCGCCGCGGCGGCGGCCGTCCTGATCGCCGGGACCGCGGCGCGGGCCGGCACGGACACGACCCGGGCGGCCTGGCTGGCCGCGATTGTCTACCTCTCGACCCCCTGGATCTACCGCCTGGCCGCCATCGCCTACGTCGAGGGCCCGCTGTGCTTCTATCACGCCGCGCTCGTCTGGGGGCTGGTCCGACTGAGCGGAGATCCCTCGCTCGCGCCGAGCCGGCCCTGGGGCCTGCTCGGTCTCCTGGCCGGCGCCGCCATGGGCTGCAAGTACACGGGGCTGGTCTCCGCGGTGATCCCGTTCGGGATCCTGGGGCTGGTTGCCTCATGGCGCCGGCGCGGCCCCGGTCCATTGCTCGCGTATGCCCTGGGTTGGGCGGTGGTGATGGGCCCCTGGCTCGTCAAGAACGTGATCGACACTGGGGACCCGGTCTATCCGCTGGGTTACCGGATCTTCCACGGCCGCGACTGGGACGAGGCCAGGCAGGCGCAGTGGCAGGCCGCACACGGCCGGCGGTCGATCACGGCCGCCGAGCTCTGGGGCGGCCTGGTCGACGTGGCCGGCCGGTCCGACTGGCAATCGCCGTTGTACGCGGCGCTGGCGCCTTTGGCCCTGTTGCGACCCGGGTCGCGGCGGATGGCGCTGGCCCTCTGGGGCTACGTGGCGTATCTGTTTTTCACCTGGTGGCTGTTGACCCACCGGATCGACCGGTTCTGGCTGCCGCTCCTGCCTCCCTTGGCGGTCCTCGCCGGGCTGGGCGGCGACTGGATCCGCAGTCGCGGCTGGTCGATCCTGCTGGGCTTCCTGCTGGCGATCACCCTCCTGACCAACCTGACCTACGACACGACGGCCCTGGCCGGCCTCAACGAGTGGACCGGTGACCTGGCGTTCTTGCGGCACGACATCCCGCGCCGCCTCAACCGGCCGCTGGCGCGGATCGACGCCGAGCTGCCGGCCCAGGCGCGGATCCTCCTGGTCGGCCAGGCCGCCGTCTTCCACGTCAACCACCGCGTGGTCTACAACACCGTGTTCAACCAGGAAAACCTCGAGACGATGGCCAGGGGCAAGGACCCCGAGCAGTTCCGCCGCGCGCTGCTCCAGCAGGGACTGACCCACATTTATGTCGACTGGAAGGAAATCCAGCGGCATCGCCAGCCCGGCGGCTACGGCTTCACGGACTTCGTCACCCGCGAGCGGTTCGCCGGCTGGGTCGCCGCCGGCATCCTGGAGCGGCCCACCCGGGTCGGTCAAGAGCAAGACCTGTATGCGGTACGCGGCAGGCAGTAAGTGATACGCAATCGAATCCTGAGGGAAGTCAAACCGAGCCGAACCCGCAGCTCAACCGACCGATCGGCCGCGCGGGGTGTTCTCGCGACCTCCGCGACGCCGGGCGAGCGCGTGCTGGAAAGATCGAGTGGCCGCGAAGGTCCGCGTAGGAGCCGAAGAGTCCGATGGGTTAGAATACGACACGTCGATGATGGTCCCAGACCACACGACGATGTCAGCGACTTGAGCCCATGACGGCAGGGGTTTCCATCGCGAGGAGTCTGATGCAGATCACCAGCGTCGAATCGTTCTTCGTCGAAGTGCCTCAGAAGCCGCCGATCGCGCCCTATCACTCGCGATACCGCGGCCAGTCGTCGACCAAGTCGATCCTGATCCGGCTGGAGACGGATCACGGCCTGGTGGGTTGGGGGGAGACGCCTCAGGTCTACCTGGGCAATCAGCTCACCGGCCGCGAGGCGGACGCCCTCCGGCCGATCCTGATCGGGCTGGATCCCACCGCGGTCATGGCGGTCTATGCCGACCTGAGCTTCGAGCAGATCTACATCCAGAGCGCCGTCGAGATGGCCCTGTGGGACCTGGCGGGGAAGGTCTACGGCCTGCCGCTCTACCGCCTGCTCGGCGGCCCCTACCGCAAGGAGATCGAGCTGGCCGCGTGCATGGGGATCCAGACCTACGAGCGCGCCGGCGAGATCGCCCGGCTGTACGTCGAGATGGGCTTCTCGACGCTCAAGACCAAGGCCGGGCGTTCGCCCGAGGAGGACCTGGCGATGGTCCGGGGCATCCGTGACGCCGTGGGTGACCGGCTCGAGCTGCGGATCGATCCCAACACGGGGTACTCCCCCGATGTCTGCGCGCAGCTTGCCCGGGACCTGGAGCCCTATCACCTCCAGTATTTTGAGCAGCCGATGCCCGAGGACCTGATCGACGACTCGGCCCGGATCCGCCAGCAGACGACCACCCCACTGGCCCTGAACGAGTCGGTCACGACCCTGGCCCGGGTGCGCGAGATCCTGGCCAAACAGGCCGCCGATTTTCTCCTGCCCGACACCTACCAGTGCGGCGGGGTCTGGGCGACCAAGCTGGTGGCCGAGGTCGCGGCCTCGGCGGGCGTCCCCTGCATCGTCCACTGCGCCCATGACCTGGGCCCGAAGACGGCCGCCATGCTCCACCTGGCCGCCAGCACGCCCAACTTCCCGCTCGCCAACGACTGCACGTACTACGGCCTGGTCGACGACATCATCACCCAGCCGTTCGAGATCCGCCGCGGGAAGCTGCCGGTGCCCGAGGCACCGGGCCTGGGGATCGAGGTCGACCTGGCCAAGGTCCGGCGGTTCCAGGTCGATGCCTCGTGTTGACACGCGGGATCGATATAATGGGCCTGGCCCGGGTGTCCAGGCTCAGATTCGGGCCCGAGGATCCCTCATGGCAGGGAACACGAAAAGGCCAGGAGATCTTCCTACTGAGACCGCTTCACCCCGGGGCCCACGGGAGGTTGCAACTATGCAGAAACTCGAAGTCCCACCGCACGTCAACGCTTTTCTCGTTTGTCGCGAGATCTTCCAGGACAAGCTCACGGGCGAGTACATCCTGGTCGGCCCCACGAATGGCTTCACCGCTCCGGAGTTCCCCTGTGCGACCCGCGTCGCCATCTACGGGGACCTGAGCGAGGTACGCGGTGAATACTTCCCGGCACTCCGCCTCCTCGATCCGGATGGCGATCCCATCTGGAGCGATCGGGCACCGCGAGCCCTGAACGACGTCGGGCCTCTCGGTCACCATCATTTCGTGTTCCACGGTTCGATGCTTCCTCTCCCCCGGCCCGGGCGCTACGATTTGCTGCTGATGGCCGGTGCGACCGAAATCGCCCGACAGGGCTTGGAGGTGAGCCAGACCGGCGTCGCCGGACGATGAAGCAGCCTCGCCGTGACGGACTCGAAGCCAGAGCGCCCGACACATTGTCTCACACGAGCAACGCCTCGATCGGCTTGCCGTTGATCAGGGCATGGGGCCGGCCGAGCTGGTCATGGAGGGTCGTCGCGGGAGGGACGCCGAGCAGGTGATAGACGGTGGCGACCAGGTCGGAGGGGTCGTGCGGGTCGCGGGTGGGGTAGGCGGCGATCGCGTCGGTGGCACCGAGGCAGACGCCGCTGGCGATCCCGCCGCCGGCCAGCACCAGCGAGTAGGCCCACGGCCAGTGGTCCCGGCCGGCGGCCTTGTTCACCCGAGGGGTCCGGCCGAACTCGGAGTTGACCCACACGAGGGTCGAGTCCAGCCGGCCGCGGCGTTCCAGGTCGCTCACCAGCGCGGCGAAGGCGGTGTCCAGGGTCGGGCAGAGTCTGTCCTTCATCGAGGTGAAGTGGCGGCCGTGGGTGTCCCAGCCCGGGGGCCGGCGGCAATAGTGCACGCTGATCATGGGCACGCCGGCCTCGGCCAGGCGGCGGGCCAGCAGGCAGGACTGGCCGACCGAGTTGCGGCCGTAGGCGTCGCGGACCGCGGCCGGTTCGGCCGCCAGGTCAAAGGCGCGCGCCACCCGCGGGGCGGTCAGCAGGTCGAGTGCCCGGTCTTGATAGGTATCGAAAGTGCGGACGGCCGCGGCGGCATCCAGCACCCGGCGCTGATCGTCGAGCCGTTCCAGCAGGGTCCGCCGCGGACCCAGCCGCGCCGCCGAAGCGGACCGGTCGGCGGCGACCGCCTCGACGACGACCTGGTCCGGCGTCAGGTCCTGGTCGATCACCAGTGGGCCGTGGGCCGAGCCCAGGAACCCGGGCGACTGGCCGTGCAGGACCGTGCCGTTGAACCGGGTCATGGTCGGCCCGACCTGGACCCAGGTGGGGAGCCGGTCCGGCGGGCGGAGCTGATCCAGCACGCCGCCAATGGCCGGGAAGTCGGAGGAAGATGGCGGGAAATCGCCCCGCGCCTCGGTACCGGGCGGATGGTGGCGGCCGGTCATCGCCGGCAGCGCGGCCTGGACGTGGTTGGCGTTGGGGTGAGTCAACGAGCGGATCACGGCGATCGTGTGCATGAGCCGGGCCGACTGTGGCAGTAGCTCGCTGAAGGACACACCCGGCACGCTCGTCGCGATGGCGCCGAACTCGCCGCGCTCGGGGTATGGCCCGACGGGTTTCGGATCCCAGGTCTCCTGCTGCGCGGGCCCGCCATGGAGGTAGATCATAATCACCGAGCGGGCGCGGCCAAAGGTGGCGGCGGCCGGCCGGGACCGGGAGGCCCCGGCACGAGCCTGGTCGCGGGCCCGAAGGAGGTCCGGCAGCAGCAGGCTGGCACCGGTCAGCGCCCCGAGGCGGATCACCTCGCGGCGGCTTCGCACCGAGGCACGAAACGCGGCGCAACCGAGTGCGTCCGTGTCGGGGTGCGGCATGGTCCGAACCTCCAATCCAGGGCCGCGAAGACGTATCCTGATCGAGTTTGCGAGGTTGCCCGAGTCGTGTCAAGGAAGGAGTCTGGGACTCGTGCCGGTCGCCCGAGGCGCTTGAGCGTCCCGTAGTTGTCCAGGATGGTGTGCAGGTGATGACCCGCTCGACGCGTTCGTCGGTGATCGTGCGCTGCGCGACCCGGGGCCGAGATCTGCAACGCCTTTGGCCTATCGGTCGTCAACCGGAGCGAAGTCCGTGATCAGGGCCACTTCTTGACGCCGGAGGCGTTGCACCACAGAGCCCAGGATCGCCGAAGGCGCGCCCTGGGTCTGGATCACCGCCTGCCAAGAGAACTCCAACCGGGTCAGAAGCGACAAGTTGACTTTTGACTCGCATGGTGAACCCTTGACCGGAGCCAAGCCATTCGCTTAGGATACCATGCAAGCTTGATCGGCTCGATCGTCGCGGTGTCCTGAGTCGATGGGTCGTGACCCGGGGTCGAGGCTGCCGGGACGGTCCGGTCGAGGTTGCGCGCCGCGATGTCGCGGCCCGATCGATTCGAGCCGCTCAGTCGTGACAACCGGAGCACCCGCGCGGGTCGAGCGTGGCACCGGGCCGGTCGAGCGGTCGGAGCCACGATGCCAAGGCTGCCAGCCCCGAGCCAAGGGAGGTATCGCATGTGGGATCGCATGGGACGAAGTCGCTTCCGGTCGGGCCGAGCCGGCCAAGGGGCCACGGCTCGAGCGCGGCACCGTTGGGCCAGGCGACCGCAGCCGGAAATCCTGGAAGACCGGCGGCTGTTGACCGCGGCGCTGGCGGCGATTCCCAACGTGACCGTCCCGGCGCAAGAGGGTTATACCCTTCCCCTGGACGGCAGCGGCACCACCGATGCCCAGAACTTTACCGTCACACTCACGTCCGGCAGCCCGGCGATCACCGCCAGCATCGCTCAGGGACCATTCTGGACGATCAACACGCAGTACACCGACCCGACCAACATGAACAACAGCTTCACCGGCGCGTTGACCTTCCAGCTCTTCCAGAACCTGACCCCGCAGACCGTCGGCATGATCCAAACGTTCACCAACGATGGATACTATAACGGCAAGAATTTCACTCGGATCGCCAACCAGTTTCCCGGCGCGACCGACTACATCCTGCAAGGGGGCGCGCCCAATGCGGACGGATCGGGCAGCAGCGGGCTGTCGGGGACGCCCTTCGCCAATGAAATCGTCCAGCAACTGGCCTTCTCGGGCCAGGATCAACTGGCCATGGCCAATGCGGGACCGGATCCCAGCCTGCCCAATTATGCCCGGGATGTGAACACGAACGATACACAATTCTTCATCACGACGACCGGGTCGCCCCACTTCCTCGATTACGGCTATACGATCTTCGGCCAGTTGGTTTCCGGCGTCAGCACACTCGCGAAGATGACGCAGGTCCCGGTCCAGTACAGCTCGGTTTACAGGGCGGACGTCGCGCCCGCCAACCCGCTGGTCATGAGCTCCGCGACGATGTCGGCGACCAATCCCAATGGCGTCGTTCTCATCGACACGACGCAGGCGAAGCCTGGCGAGTCGGCCACGTTCCTGGTGACCGCGACGGATCCGAGAGGCGGCCTCCCTGTCAGCCAGTCCTTCACCGTCACCGTCGGTCCTTATTCGGAATCCAATGACCCGTCCCCCACGGACCCGGCCATCGATTTCAAGCCCTACAATGGCGGCCCCACCACCGCAACGACCCCGTACAACACGGCCACGACCGTCACGCTGCCCGCCGGCACCAGCGGCTACCCCGATTCGACCGCCCCGACGAGCCTGAGCTATGCGCTGGCCTCGCAGCCGAGCCACGGCACGATCAGCAATTTCAACCCGACGGCCGGGACCTTCACGTATACACCGAAGCCGGGATTCGTGGGCACGGATACGTTCCAGTACGAGGTCCAGGAGACGGGACCGACGCCTCCGATCGGCGCTGACCCGACTACCGGCCAGGAGTTGTTCGGGCCCTCCACGACCACGGTCAGCAACCCGGCCACGGTGACCGTGACGGTCACGCCAGCGACCCCGACGATCACCTGGCCCAGGCCGGCGAGCATCGTCTACGGCATGGCCCTGAGCGCCACCCAGCTCGACGCCACGGCCAGCGTGCCCGGGAGGTTTACTTACTCGCCTCCCACGGGCACGGTCCTTCCTGCCGGCAGCAACCAGCCGCTCTCGGTCACGTTCACTCCCATGGACACGACCGACTACACCACCACCACCACCAGTGTGTCCCTCAGCGTGCTCCCGGCGACGCCGACGATCACCTGGACCAACCCGGCGAGTATTGTCTTCGGCACGACGCTGGGGACCACACAGCTCGACGCCGCCGCCTCCTGGATCGTCAACGGGAGCCTGGTGAGCGTGCCCGGGACATTCACCTACTCGCCCCCCGCGGGCACAGCCCTGCCTGCCGGCGATGGACAGGCGTTGTCGGTCCTTTTCGTGCCCACCGACACGACCGATTACACCAACACCTATGCCACGGTGACGATCAACGTGCTACCGGCGCCGACGACCCCACCACCGCCGCTGGTGACCATGACCGCTGTCCGCGAGGTGACCAGCAAGAAGCACCAGGTCGCGGAGCTCCTCGTGACCTTCAGTGGCGCCGTCAACGCCGCCGAGGCGGATGACCCGGCGATCTATCGCCTGGCCACCGCGGGCAAGAAGGGGTCGTTCACCGCCAAGAACGCCAAGGTGATCAAGCTGAAGTCCGCCGTCTACGATTCCTCCGACAACACCGTCACGTTGATCCCCAGGAAGCCGTTCGCCCTCACGAAGCCGGTCCAGCTCCAGGTCGACGGCTTGCCGCCCTCGGGCCTTCGGGACAGCACCGGCCGATACATCGACGGTGACCACAACGGCACGGCCGGCGGCAACGCCGTGGCGATCCTCTCCCGCCGCGGCGTGACCCTCGATGCCATGACCGCGGGGAGCGCCGGCACGCCAGCTGTCGCGATGGCCGCTGTGGTCGACGCTTTGTTCGATCAGGCGGAATTGGCCGGCGTGATGCGGGTCCACCGCGGCCGGCGCGACATCCATCGCCAGGAGCCGGCGCTCGAAATGAGCTGATGACGGTGGGGTTCGGGCTCCTGCCGCCCTGACAGGGCTCCTCCACCCGAACAAAGCCCCCGATGGGGGATCCCGTCTCGGATCCTCCAGGGGTTTGACCCCTGGCCAAGGACCAACGCCCCTCCGGGGCGTCCCCGATCGCGGGGTGGCTGGAGCCGGCGTCCGATCGCCAGCCCCGCGATGTCCGGGGAGCCCTCTCATGACTCCGAGGGCCCGCGGTGCCCAAGACCCAGGATGCGCCTCCGGCGACCCTGGGTCAGGTTGTCAGCCAGCGGAGGGCCTTGATCGCGATGCCGAGCTGATCGGCCGGGTCCCGGGCCGCGTGCAGCACCGGCAGGCCCCGGCGCGTCAGCGCCTCGACGTCGCTCTGTGGATCCTGGAGCCCAGCGCTGACGCCGGGGCCGTTGTCAACGATCGTCCCCGCACGGTGCTGGTCCCACGCGGCGCGCCGGAGCCTGTGTTGCTCCAAGCGCCGGGCCTGGCCGCGGCGCGCCGCGCCTTGCTGGCTTCCCGGCCCCGCCGCCGCTCCTCGGCCAGGGGGGCTGCGGCGGCAGACACCAGCTCCGACCCGATCCAGGACGCGCCTCACCAGCGATCGTGAACTTCAGTACCGATCAGAGGCCCGATGGCGGATTGTCAACGGCAGGCGAGGGCGGGTCGGTCGTCCCGGGGTCGAAGAGCCGTTCGGCCCGGGTAGCGATGAGGTCGGCCATCGCGATCCGTTCGCGCCGGGCCTGCGGGATGCCGGGCTCGCCGTAGTCGAGCAGGCGCCGGCGAGCTGGCCGAAGACCGCGCCGGTGGTCCCGGCGTCATCGCCGGGGTTGACGGCCAGGCGCTGCGCCATGGGCCGATCTCGCTCGGGGCCGGCGCATCGGAGAGGTCCCTCCCTCGCCCAGCCCAGATCGAAGCCGTGACGCACGAGGGATGGGCAGGGAACCGCGGTTGCCGATACGATCGGTCGGGGAGTGAAGACGGCTGTGATGAGGATGGTGATACGATGGACGGCCAAGGCTTCAAGACAGGGACGCTGGACCGATTGTCCCAACTGGGCGAGCTCACCGTTCGGCCGATGTTCGGCGGTCAGGGGATCTACTGGCGGGACGTGATCTTCGGCATCCGCTTCGGCCGAGGGCTCTCCTTCAAGGTAGGTCGCTCCCGCGGACATCGACCGCCTGGGGCACGTCAACAATGTGGTCTACCGCCGCCAGGAGATCGACTCCCTCAAGCCCGGCTTCCGGGACGATGAACTCTTGGCCCGGACCTGGGTCGGACAGGCCAGCGGGGCGACCTTCGAGCGGTTCGTGGAGATCAGCCGACCGGCGGACTCCGAGGTGATCGTTCGGGTCCGCACGGTCTGGGTGGCCCTGGACGCCATCAGCCAGCGGACACTTGTTCGACAGGCCCGGTTGGGGCGGGCCGACCTCCACTTCGGTGTCCTCCCCGATGATCATTCCCGCCGGGGGCCTTCCTCGACGCCTTCGATCGCCTCTCGCCGTCGGGCGATGATGCGGGCAAGGTGTGTCGCCGACCGGATTGAGGGACGGCAAATCAACGGCTCGCCGGAAAACATTCTATGGTTGTTCGGGACGCCGACTTTCCTCGAACCCGTCTCGCGCGCAACCCGGATGAATCCACACCATGGCGAACAGACTCGAGCACAGGGGCTTGATTCGGCACTCTGCCAGGAGCGACCCAGGGATCGCGCAATCCCTGGACTGGACGGGGTCTCGAATCGCGCCGGCCGGGAGACCCCACCCGCTCACCGGGCACCATCCGAAACGAACCGGTAGGCGCGACATCAGTCCCAGGGGGATGAATCCAGGACGGCGAGCGTTCCGGATCGAGTCTGTTCCCAAAGCCCCGGAGGGGCGGTGGTCAAGAGCCAGGGGCGTCAGCCCCTGGTGGACCGCGGAGCGCCGAGCCCCCCCTCTCTTCCCAGCAGCCCCGCAAGGGCGACCGGGGTGACGGTCGCCCCTGCGGGGCTCTCCCAAGGGGAGGCGTCGGAACGCTCCCAGGGGCTGCCGCCCCTGGCTCTTGACCACCGACCCCATTCGGGGGCTCAGATCCCTTGAAGAACAGACTCTCAGGATGGGGGCGGGGTTTTCTTGAAACAGTCTCATCGCCTGGATCCGGAAAGGGCGCTACCATGTTCAATGCGGTCGAGCGGAGATCGTCAGCCCGACGGGGCGTGGTGAAGAATCGGATGATCTTGCGCTTCACGGACAGCAGGGAATTTCGCAGGGCGGAGGCGACCTTGCTCAACATCAGTAGCTCCGGTGCCCTGATCGCCACGAAGGAGAAGCCGACGCTGCACCAGCCACTCTGGATCACCATGGAGAGCCCGGTCAGCGCCGGGTGGATTGAAGCCGTTCCCGTCCGCTACCACGGGGAAGACCGGGTCGGGCTGGCCTTTCGCGCGGCGGATGGATGTGGCTCCCACTTCCTCTGGGCGGCGACCTCGGCGATGGACCTGAACCAACTCCAGGGCAGTCGGGACCGACCGTGGCCCTCGATTGAGTGAGAGTGTGGGTAGTTGATGGTCTCCGGCGCGAGCCTGCGACCGAGCAGGACCGATCATGCCCAGCGCCGATCAGACCGACACGCGCTGACGAAGCACACCGAATGGACTGCGTCGTGAGCGTAATCCGGCTGAGAACACGACCCCGACCACGCCGAGAAAGAGGGTTCCGGCGGGGCAACCCGCGCTCCGGTCCCCGGGCTCAGGCCAGCGCCCAGCCCTTGCGGGACTCGCGGCGGATGAACGGCTGGGCCTCGGGGGCATTGGGGGCGCAGAGCTTCTCCGGGTCCCACTCGATCTTGCGGCCGACGCGGTAGGCGACGTTGCCCAGGTGGTTGGCCTCGGTCAGCCAGCCGGTGTACTCGAAGTTCGAGCCGGTCGGCGCGCCGGTCTTGGCGGCGCGGACCCACTCGGCCCAGTGGCCGGGCGAGTTCGGGATGGTCGGCTCGGGGCGCTGGAAATCGCGGAACCGGTCCTCGGGCAGGAGCACGTGCTTCCGTTCCGATGGCTGGCCCGCAGCATCCCCTTGGAACCGACAAACAGGCGGCGGAAGTCGCGGTAGCGGCGGGCCCGGGGGTAGCTCGGCGCGGCCTTGTCCACGGCCGGCTCGTCGACGTCGCAGAGGACCACAATGTTCTCAGCGGCGATCGCGGCCTGCGTCAGGTTGAAGCCGCCGCGGCCGCCCGTGGCGATGATCGCGATGTTGAGCTTCTCGTTGAGGTTCCGGCCGCGCACGATCGCCGGCGCGGCGAGCGCCCCGACGGCCGTGCCTGCCAGGGTCTTCACCAACTGGCGGCGCGTCGGCCGCCCGGCCGGAGTGGCGGTGTCGCTCATGGAGTAGTCTCCCGGTTGATCCTGAAGAGAGGACGACCCGACGGGGGCGACGTCGCCCCGGCCCTGCGCCCATGATCGGCCATCGGGACGACCCTCGCAATCCCCCGAATCGGCACACCCGGGATTGACCCAGGGATCAGAAGTCCGTCCGGGTTGCGTGCGGGATGAAGCCCGGGACGGCCAAGGCGTAGCGCGTCGCGTTCAGGCCGACCATGATGTCTGTGCATGAGACCGGGACCTCCAGGGCAAGAGTCATGCAGCGCCTCTCGGATTCGCCCTTCCGTTCAGCGGGTCTTCCGGATCAGCACGTGGGGCCGATACACAGGGCCGCCATCGTGACGCCCAGCTCAGCAGCAAAGACTTCGGTGTCTGGGGCAACCCCTTGGGGTAGGGACCGTCGGCCGCTCGGACAGCCCCCCACGCCGCCGCCGTCCACGTCAGCGCAATCAGGATTCCCCGGTCTCGCATTCGCTCCTCCCCGTCCCGGACAGGACATCGTAGCCGCGATCTCAAGGGCCGGACGACATCTCTCCCAATTTCGCCGTCGATGGCGGGACACGCGCCGAACGAGCGTGGTCTGGGGAGGCGAAGGTCGCGAGTCCAGGCTCGGCCATCCCGATCGACCGCAGGCGATCGCTGAAGTTCTCGCCGATCTTCATCCGCGTGACCTTGCCTTCGCCGTCGAGCTCAAAGACAACCAGCTCGCCGTGCGGACCACCGGGACGGCCGCCTTCGAGGCGGAATGTGTGCGCGCCGACCGGGACGAGCGTGCCCAGCGATCGCCCCACGTCGGCCTCCGTCGGCTCGATCATCGCAAGCTGGCCGTCCAGGATCAGGACCTGCCGGTCGTACCACGGGTCGCGGTAGAGGCCCACGTACTGTTGCCAGGCCGGGTCGGGGTCGCCCGGCTTCGCCGCCGGCGCCACCGCCTTCCGGATCGCCGGCGCGACCCACTCGAAGGCGTGGTCGACGATGCTGTCGGGCAGCCCGGGGTAGGGGTGTCCGTCGTCGGCATTGGTCAGCGCGATGACGGCGACCTTCTCGGCCGGGCTGAAGTACATCGCCGTTTGATAGCCGGCGACCCAGCCGCCGTGGCCGACGAGGTCCCGCTCCTCGCGGTGGATCACGCTGAATCCCAGCCCCCAGCCGCTCTTCCAGTCCGGCTGAAGCCAGTGGACCCGATGCATCTCCCGGAGCGTGCTCCCCTTGAGGATCGGGCGCTCCCCCATGGGACCCGGCCCCGTGTGGAATTGGAGCGCAGCGAACCGAGCGAGGTCGCCGACGGTCGAGGAGAGCCCCGCGGCCGCCGCGATGCCCCGGGCCTCGGTGAACGGCCGGACGGCGCGGCGACCGTCCGGCAGCCGCCGCCCGTAGCCGGTCGCCAGCCGCGACCGGTGGGCCGCCGGCAGCACCACGCTGGTGCTCGACATCCCCAGCGGCTCCAGGATGTTCGTTCCCACGTAGCCCTCGTAAGGTTCGCCCGAGGCGGCGGCCACCAGCTCGCCGGCCAGGGCGATCGCCAGGTTGGAATACTTCCATTTCGTGTCCGGGGCATAGACGACCTCCTGGCGCGGTAAGGTCTCGATGATTTGCTCGCGGGTCGGGAAAGCGAAGTCGGTCCAGTAGGGGAAGGCCGATTCCCTCGGCAGGCCCGCGGTGTGCGTCAGGAGGTGCTCGATCGTGACGGCCGGGGCATCCGGGTCACGGCCCTTCAGCGCAAACCACGGGAGGTGTGCCGCGACCGGGTCGTCGAGGCGCAGCTTGCCGCGGTCGCGCAGTTGCAGGATCGCCGTGCTGGTGAACAGCTTGGAGATCGACGCGATCCGGTAGATGGTTTCGGGACCGGCCGGGACCTGCTGCTCCACGTCGGCGTGGCCGAAACCCCGGGACCAGATCAGGTCCTGGTCGTAGACGATGCCGATGGACATCCCTGGCAGCCCGCGATAGGCCATCTGGCTGTCGATCCAGGCTTCGAGCAGGCGGATCCCGGACTGGACCTCCGGGTCTTGGTCGAGCGTCACGGCCTTCGTCTCCGACGTGGGGTTTGCTGACCGGCGGCTGGTCCGCTCGGCGGCTCGGGAGCGTCCTCGTCGCACCGCTTGCAGTCCAGCTCCATGCCGATCCGGCTGCGACGGCCCTCGGGCGTCGTCACCCAGGGCCGTTCCATCCAGGGCGGCTGATGCCGGACGTGCTGGGGATGGCCACAATCCAGGTCGGCAACCCAGTGGCCCTCCTCATCCAGGTGGTATCCCACGATCTTCCGCCTCATCGATCGCTCTTGCGCCTCCACTACCTCCGGAAACACGGATTTCTGGAGAGGCACCCACGATCTTCCGCCTCATCGATCGCTCTTGCGCCGGCCCTCGTCCCATTTCCGCCGTGCGGCTTCCTGGAGGGGATGGGAGCCGTCGGGGAGGCGATCCGCGTGGATCTGCCAGAAGAAGACGCCGCGGAAGCCTTGTTTCATGGCCCATTCGGTCTTGATCGCGACCGATTCGGCGTCGTCGTAACCGATCACGACCGGCCCCTTGGGGGAGATCAGCCAGGGGTTCTTGGTCTCATCGTCCCAGCGGCGGGTCCACCCCTCCTCGTGCTGGAGCTTGTGGAGCGCGCTGTAGTTGCCCCCGGGCAGACGTGTCCTCGGTGCATCCTTGGTGGAGGCATACGGCTCGGCGACGGCGAAGCCGCGGCCATAGAGGGGAATCCCCACCGCCAGCCGGTTCGCCGGCAGGCCGCGCTCGTGCACCAGGTAGTTCATGGTCAACTCGGTGGAACGGGGCGTCCCTGGCTGTTTCGATGAGGCATGCAGGGGCGCGTGATGGCCTGCGTAGCTCGTCCGGTTGCCGGTGTAGTCGTAGGTCATCACGTTGATCCAATCCATGGTCTCCAGCAAGAACTCCTTGCCGAGCCACTGGAGTGTGCCCGGATTGGCGGAGGCGGCCATCGTGAGCTGCATCGACCGCCCTTTCTTCCGGCCCAGCTCATCGAGCTCCTTGCGGAATCGCCGGGTGAGCCGCTCGAAGCCGACGACCTCTTCCTGGGTATCGGGGTACTCCCAGTCCAGATCGATCCCGTCGTAATCGGTCTCGTCGACGATCACCATCACGGCCCTGGCGTAGCGGTCTTCCGCCTCGGGCCTGGACACGATCGCGGCGAACTGGCGGTCCCAGCCCCAGCCGCCCAGCGAGAGGATCACTCGGACTCCCGCCTTGTGCGCCTCTGCGGTCAGCTCGCGGCTGGGCACGCTGCCTCGCTTCTGAACGCGGCCCTCCCCGTCGGCCACCAGGAAGGCGTGGCAGATGTGGGTATAGAGGCGGAAGTCGATCTGGCGAGGCTGGCCGAAGAGATAGCCCACGAAGACCTTCTCCGTGGGATTCTCCCGGGGGGCGGCGCGGGCCGGGCCCTGCCCAGCGATCAGGCTGGTCAGAATGACCGCGAAGACCATTCCGGATCGCACGACCTGGTGAATCATCATTGGACCTCGGAGCGAAGGAACTGGTGCCCAGGGACTCATGATCCAGCCCGAGCATGATCAGGGCTCCGATCCGAGCCCCGCAAGGCAAGTCGCAGGGGCGGGCGGTTCCCGTTCAACGTCCCGCCGCGGGGCCGACCGGGCGGTCGACTCCCACCCTCCCGATTCCGAACTGGTCACCGGCCCGGATCGGCTGGCCGTCCTGGAAGTCGACTTCGACCATCTTCTCACTCTGGACAGCCCGGCCCTTCTCGTCGCTGAGCCCGGCGACGATCGTCCGCGAGCGGGTCGCGATCACGTCGCCGGTCGAGGGATACGCATAATCCCCATCGATGCTGAAGGTGATCCAGCCCGGCTGGTCGCGGAGCACGATGTCGGCGACCTGCCGGGGAGGCATGACCGTCGCGTCGAAGATGTGCATGCGGCTGTTGGCCGCGTCGGTCAGCCAGAGCTCTTTCTCGTCGGGTGTCAGGCCGATGCCGTGGCTCGGGCAGCCGTGCCGCTTGGTCGGTCCCTTGGCGAATCCCTTCACCTCGACTCGATACAGCTTGCGTCCGGTGATCAGGTCTCCGACCTCGAAGCCGAGCAAGGCGTTCACGTTCACGAAACAGAGGGTCTGGCGGCCGTTGACCGTGAACGGACGAATGCTCGCGGCGAAGGGACCGACCGAGCGAACGACCTGATGAGTCTGCGTATCGGCGATGGCCAAGGAGGGAGAATTCAAGCCCGCGAGGTAGGCCTCCTTCCCGTTCGGACCCACGATCGTGTTGTGGGAGCCCGACCTGGGCGTGATCCGTGCGATCTCCACCCCATCCTCGGCCCGCACGACATACCACAGCGGGCCCTCGAAGGAGGGGAGGAAGAGGAGCCGGCCATCGGGCGTGATCGCCATCCGGTCGCAGCCCGAGTCATACGTCCGCTCCCAAAGCAGTTTCTCCGAGACCAGGTCCAGACACATCAACTGCTTGATCGTGCTGATGTAGAGCCGCTTGCTCTGGGCCGAGGCGCAGATCCCCTTGACGTTGATCGGCGCTCCCTGGGAATCGAGTCCCGCCGTCGGGATCCGCTTGACGAAGCGGTGCCCGTGGTCGATGTCGTAGACCAGGAGCCCGTGGCCTCCGTACTCGAGGTAGTTGCGGATTCCCGGCTCCGCGACGTAAAGCCGCCGAACCGTCTCGCTCGAGCGAGTCTCGCCCGCGGAGGACTTCGGGACGGGTACGCCGACCCGCGACCAGACCAGCCAGATCGCGACCCACACCAGCTTGCCAAGCGAATGACGGGCGTTCACGGTGGTGCACCTCCCAATGGATCCGCGGTCGTGTGCGGGCCGAGCCGAGCCGAGCCGAGCCGAGACTCCCGTCCCCGCATGAGAGGACCAGCGCTGGTCCAGTCTAGAGCACTCGTCGGCGAGTCTCAATCTTCTCCCGGTGGACCGGTGCGCCGGCACGACCCGCGAGCGACTGGGTCCGAATCGGATGGCCTCGTGGCGACTGCCAGATTCCTCGAGCCTGGCCCATGCACCAGCCCTGACGCCCTGACGCAAAACCCGCGGCGACCAATTGCCGGCCTCAGCCGGTTTCGATACATTGAGGGATCGGTCCAGGGCGATTGGCGCCGTTGCTCAGGCTGGGACCGCTCTCCGCGAGTTCCTCCATCGGAAGCGGTTGGCTTCCCCGGTCCTCGTGACGATCATCGGTGCTCGGCGATGAAGGAGGTCCGGTCGTGAATCGGCGAACCAAGCTCTGGGCCGGAGGTGGCGCCGCGCTCGCGCTGGCCGGCCTCGCCGGGGTCGTTTTCAGCGCCTACCCGTCCTGGTTGCACCGAGCGTCCAACGCAGGGGTTTCCGTCATGTCCAACCATGGAGAAGTAAAGTCGCCGGCGCAGCAGGCCCAGGACGAGGAGTTCAAGAAGAAGCTGACGCCGGAGCAATATCATGTGACCCGCGAAAAGGGCACCGAGCGGGCCTTCACGGGGAAGTACTGGAACCACAAGGGGACGGGCGTCTACACGTGCGTCTGCTGCGGGGCCGCGTTGTTCGACTCCAAGACCAAGTACGAGTCAGGGACGGGCTGGCCGAGCTTCTTCGAGCCGATCGACGAACAGAACGTCAAGACCGCCACGGATTTCAGCCTGTTCACCCCCCGCACCGAGGTCCTCTGCCGGCGCTGCGACGCCCATCTCGGCCATGTCTTCGAGGATGGCCCGCCACCCACCGGCCTGCGTTATTGCATCAACTCGGCGGCGCTCGAGTTCCAGCAGAAGGACCCCGATCCCAAGCCGGGTGGCTAAGAGTCGGTTGCGGACGTGGTTCTCCGGGCTGGAGAGCGCGACGTGCTCGGGCTGACCACGGGCATCGGCCCGTGGGTCGGACGGGGAACCTCCAACCGCGCAGGTCACGGCGATCGACGAGCCCAGCGGAGCGGGCTGACGCCCGAGGTTGGGGGACCTTCGTCCCGTCCCAACCAGGCACTGGCGTGCCTGGTCACAGCCCACCGCGACTCTCCACCTCATGCCCTCTTGTCCTCCGCCCGCTGCGCAAGTATGATTTCGGTAGAAACTGTTAGGCCAGACAGGGCGGAACATCTCGTGACACTCACGCCGGCCGCACAAAAGTTTGTCCTGCACTGGGGCGAGATGGGCCAGGCCTGGGGCATCAACCGCACGATGGCCCAGGTGCATGCACTCCTCTTCGTCGCGCCCACGCCCCTGGACGCCGAGGAGATCAGCAAGCTCCTCGACGTGAGCCGGTCCAACGTTTCGACCAGCCTCCGCGAGCTGATCACCTGGGGTGTGGTCCGGCGCGTCCATATCATCGGCGACCGTCGCGACCGGTTCGAGGCGCTCAAGGATGTGCTGGAGACCTTCCGGGTGATCATGGCCGAGCGGAAGCGGCGCGAGATGGATCCCACGATCGCGCTGCTGGAGCATTGCGTCCGCGAGGCCAAACTGGGCGACCCGTCGGAACAGTACACGCGCGAGCAATTGGAGAAGATGCTCGAGTTCACAAGGATGGTCACGACCTGGTACAGCCACGTCGACCATCTCTCCACGCCGGCTCTGCTCCGCCTGTTCCGCGGCGGGGCTCTGCTCGCCAAGGTCTACGGTCGAGCGACGGCCCGCAGGCAAAAGCTGGCCAGCGAGACGGAAACGGCCGAGGCCGGCTCGATCTCGTAATCGAGCCGGAGCGGAGGCCGCTCAGCGGTCGGTCAGAGTGCATAGCGAGGCCACTGGCCGTTCGCCGGTCGCGGCGTCGCGACCGGCCGGTCGCGCAACTGGCGGATCAACTCCTGGACCTGCTCGGCCTCGCCGGTCTGGCCGAGCTGGCGGTAGAGCGAAGCCAGGTTGTAGAGCACGGCGTATTGCATGGGTGCCAGCATCCTGGCCCGCTTCAGGTGCTCGAGCGCCTCCGCGCGGCGGCGGTGCTGGATCGCCAGCTTGGCAAGGTTCCAGTGGGGCGCATAGCTGGACGGGTCCAGCTCGGCCGCCTGGCGGAAGCACCGCTCGGCCGCGTCGGGATCGCCCTGGAGGAAGAGGGTCTCGCCCAGCCGGTTCATCAAACCGGCATCGGGTGTGTTCTGGAGCAACCTGGTCAAGTGGCGGCTGACCTCCGCCAGGCGCCCGCTGGCGGCCAGGTCGGCGGTGAAGTGGTTCCAGAACAACCCGCGCGACGCGGGCATCTCCCGCAGCTCCGGGTCCAGCTCCAGGACCTTCTCGAAGGCGGCCACCGCCTGTTGGGGGTTCTTCTGATTATGATAGACGACACCTCGGAGCATCTCGCCGATGACCCGGCCGCCGGGGACCCGGTTGAGTCGATCCGACAGCTCCAGGAGTTCCTTGGCGTCATGCTGCGCCAGCAGTACGGCGGCCAGCCGTCGCATCGCCGTGACGTTCTCCGGCGCGCGCTGAAGAATCTCGTGATAGGCCGGAATCGCGCGCTCGGGATGAGGTCCGCGGACCAGACCATACGCACGGATCTGCAGATCGGACAGCTCGAGCCGGCCGGCACGCCGATAGTACGCTTCGGCCTCGTCGGCGTAATCGAGCCGGCTCAGGCACCGCGCCGCCACCAGCGCCGCCTCGTGGCTCCAGGGCTGCCGTCCCAGGTGGTCCAGGGCGTGCTGGAGACCCAGCACCAGGTCGCCCCGCGCCTCGGCGCGACGGGCTTGCTCCAGCGCATCGGAGCGCGTCAGGTTCCACGCTGTCAGCATCGACAGCCCGATCAGAACCAGGGTGAAGAGGATGCGTTGCCGCCAGCGCGGCAGACGGAACCGTGCACGACGCGCCGGCCGGACCTTCCGAGTTGCGGCTTGGGGCATGGTGGGAGAGCGGTAGGACAGTTCGTCGGGCGACCGGTCCGTTGCCGGGTTCGCTCGGAGCAGGGTTGAAATCGAACCCGCGACGTCTGCTGCACGCGGGGGCCGCGTCAATCGCGTTCCGCCTGGTTGGAGTTCCCGGCTTCAGCCGGTCCGTTCCGCCTGAAGTCGGGACTCCCACCGATCTCGACCCACCTGGCGACAGGGTTCTGGTCCACACCCGCTCAATAGGAGTCGGAGCTGAGGACTTCGCCGCCGTTGGGGGTCGCCAGCGCGTACCAGGGCAGATAGTTAATGCTGTTCTTGATGAAGTGGACCGAGCCGTCGCCGAAGCAGACGTTGACCCCGCCCGGGTGGTTCGAGCTGGCGTTGACCAGGGTAATGGTGCCCCGCCAATCCGTATTTTGATCCTGGTACTGGCAGGCCACGCGATTGGGGGTATTGGTGTGGGAATAAATCATGGTGCCGCCGAAGGCCCACCACTCCCCTTTCCAGGTCCAGGCCTGATTGGTCGGGACAACGGGGGTGGCGGCGCACGCCTGGGCGAACTGGAGGTCGGTCAGCCAGGCATTGGAGTTGGCGCGCGAGCCCCCGTTGAGGACATAGTAAATGATGCCCAGCGTGGCGGCCGAGCTCGAGGGTAGACCGTCGGCCGGACCCTTGACCCACTCGCTGAAGATCGCCGTGTTGTTCGTACCGTCGGTGAAGTCCCGCAGACCTTTGGTGGGCTGCATGGCCTGATCCCAGTTGGTTCCGATGTAGTTGGGACCATTCATCTGCCAGTTACAACTGTTGCAGCCGGTGTTGATCCGCCGGTTCAGGCCGACATTCGACGGATAGTTGCAGGCTCCCACCAACTTCGTGCCGCTGGCGAGGATGTACGTTCCCGACGAGCCCGGGTTGCCATCCGACGGACAGAGGAAGGTCTGGATCTGCAAGGTGAGGACCGTCATCTGGGGGATGCTGTCGTTGCCGCCGGCCGCATTATCGGGCGGGTTGTTGTCGCTGTAGACCGTGTCGCCGTCGCTCCAGCGGGCGCTGAAGGCCCAGTTGATCGCGTTGTAAGCGGTCTGCTGCTCGAGATAAGGGAGCAAGCGGGCATGCTGCGACCAGTTCTGGTGCGGCATGGGAATCGGGCTGGACTGGCTTGAGGTATACCAGGATTTGTCGACGGTGACCGGCGGCAGCAGTTCGTTGGCGCTGATGTAGTTGGCCATTGCCAGGCCAATCTGCTTGAGGTTGTTGGTGCACTGAGACCGCCGCGCCGCCTCCCGCGCCGACTGCACGGCCGGCAGGAGCAAAGCGATCAAGACCGCAATGATGGCAATGACGACGAGCAACTCGATCAAGGTGAATGCCGGGCGTTTTCGCAGCATGGTGCAACCCCTTTCCGGTCTGGTCCACGATCGACGCGTCGATCCCTGAGACGCCGTCAAATCAACAGGAATGAATTCATCGCCTCTGGCGGCGATCGCCAGAGCAGCCACCCCAGGGGACGGGTCGTGCCGCCGCGCCTGCTACTGACCCTTGGGCGGCCTGGGCGAGCCTTTCTGGCCCGGATAGCCTCGACCCGTGCCGCCGGACCCCTTGCCCCACTCCGCCTGGCTG